>CAZWNR010000309.1:0-5559 GCA_964635665.1 uncultured bacterium
CGCCCTACTTCCTGCTACCCTGCTTCACCGCCACCGTGGATCGCTGGGTAGACCCCAGGAGCCAATCCGTTGTGACCGTAGCCGAAGCCTACCCCCGCGCCCTGCGCTATCAAACCCTGCTTAACGTGCTGTTTGACACCGACGATCTGGAGTGGAAGCCCAACTATGGCCACCACGAAGACTGCTCGGTGTGGGTGATCGAGTCCTACCGAACGACCTTTCCCCAACTGTGGGAGCGTCACAATCTGATCCGGCGGGTGGAGGCGAGTTGGGTTAACCCGCTAGGTCTCGGCCTTTTCCCTGCCCCTGGGGGAGACAGTGCCTCCGGGGCATCCTCGGAGGAGGAGACTATCCATGTGTTCAAACTCTTTGTGACGGGGGCCGACACCACCGCTACCGAGCATATGCTACGGGTGTTGCGCAATACCCTGGAAGCCACCCTATCCCACCCCTACACCCTTCACCTCATCGACGTTCTCACCCATCCCGATGAGGCCGAGGCTAACCATATTACCGCTACCCCCACCCTGATTCAGGTGTCGCCCCTGCCCGCCCGCCGCATTGTGGGCCAATGGCCTAGTCCTCGCCAACTGAGGGAACTGCTGGAGACGTGAAGGGTGAAGGGTGAGGGGTGAGAGGTGAGGCGATAAGATAGAACTTGGCCCTGTCGAAATCTCTGTCATGCAAACCCAAGATCGTCCCCTGCCCGTTGCTGACTCCGTTGCTGACCCTGCCGCCATCCTAGGACGGCCCGTTCGGCAGGCTAGTGTTAGCCGCACCACCGGAGAAACCGACGTGCGGGTGAGCCTCAATCTAGACGGCAGTGGCCAATGCAGCGCCAACACGGGCATTCCGTTTTTAGATCATATGCTGCATCAAATTTCCTCCCACGGGTTGATTGATCTCGATGTGCAGGCCCAGGGCGATATCCACATCGATGACCATCACACCAACGAAGATGTGGGTATTACCTTGGGGATGGCTCTGCACCAAGCCCTGGGGGATCGCAAGGGCATCACCCGCTTTGGCCACTTTGTTGCACCCTTGGACGAATCCCTGGTGCAGGTGGCCCTAGACTTTTCCGGTCGGCCCCACCTCAGCTACGGCCTCATCATTCCCACCGAGCGGGTTGGTACCTACGATACCCAACTGGTGCGCGAGTTTTTTGTGGCCGTGGTTAACCACAGTCAAATGACCCTGCACCTGCGCCAACTGGATGGCATCAACTCCCACCACATCATCGAAGCCACCTTCAAAGCCTTCGCCAGGGCGATGCGCATGGCGGTGGAGGTCGATCCCCGTCGCGCCCACCTAATCCCCAGTTCCAAAGGTGTGATTTAACGGCTGTGTTTAAATCCGTCGCCCCCGGCACCACCAGTCGCCTGATCAGCGTCGATCATCGGGAAACCTATGGTCGCCATGTGCTGGCCCGCCTTGCGCCCCAAATCCCCATCCACACCTGCCTAGATTTGGGCTGTGGGGCGGGGGCCGACCTGGGGATTATCAAGGCGAACCACCCCCAGGCCCAATGCTATGGGGTAGATTTTGGCGATTGGCATGCCGCCGTGCTCAATCAAGCCGGAATTCAGCCTGTGGCGGTGAACATTGAGGCGGAACCGCTGCCCTTTGACCCGGAAACCATGGATTTGGTGATTGCCAACCAGGTGCTAGAGCACACTAAGGAAGTGTTTTGGATTAACCACGAAATTTTTCGGGTGCTCAAGGTCGGCGGTTTTCTATATTTGGGGGTGCCCAACGTTCTCTCGTTGCACAATCGTATTTTGGGTCTGTTTGGCGTTCATCCTACCTCTAGTAAACTGATCTCCGCCCATGTGCGGCCTTTTTCTAAGGGCGACACCCTGCTGTTCTATCGGGAAATTGGCGGACATTTCACCGAACTTTCTGGCTTTTGGGGGGCTCAGTTCTACCCCTTTCCCCGCCCCCTTGCCCGTCCCTTAGCCCAATGGTTTCCATCGGCGGCCTTTTCAATTTTCTTCCTAATTAAGAAAACGGGCCCCTACCAAGGAGAATTTATCCGCTACCTCTCCCAAGTCACCCTAGAAACCAACTTTTTTACCGGCCTGTGATCCTAATCATCGCTGGATACCCCCTGAGGCGGGCCGGCACTAAATCCTAATGGATGCCCCAAGCTAGTCCTGAGATAATTGAGACCCCAATTTAGAGAAGTACGGGGTGGGGCTCTGCCGATGTGCCGGAAAAGGCCACAGTCCTGGGGGCAAGGCCTACAATGAGAATGAGACCACGTTACAAAACTTCATCTCGCTAAAAGCGATCCCCGTTTTCGGGTAACGTCCTTATATGAAAGAGTTTCACGCCAGCCAAGCCCTACACCTGCGGGTGCCCCACGAGGCCATCCCCATTGAGCATTACCTGCGCCAGCCCCAGCGCTTGGTGCAGGCCATCACCGATCCGCGCCGCATCGAACCTCTTGAGGATGGGGTGTATCGTCTCAGTTTGAGACCCCTACACTTTTTTGGGCTCCATGTCGAACCCACCACAGACCTCAAGGTGTGGGGGCTTGCCGATGGTTCCCTCTGCCTAGAGGCGCTCAACTGCGAAGTGCGCGGCCCCGACTACCTCAGCCACATTAACGACTCCTTTTCCATGGGGCTAAAGGGTATCCTCACGCCCCATCGTCAAGATCAGCACACGGATCTCCAGGGGGAAGCCAACCTCACCATTCGGTTGGATATGCCGCCACCCATTAAGTTCATGCCCCACTCGGTGCTGGATGCCACCGGGCGCACCTTCCTCAGCGGCATTTTGATGACTATGAAGAACCGTATCGAGCACCACCTGATCCACGACTACCGGGCTTGGGTGGAACACACCACTCAACATTCCCAGGGTCGGCATAGTATTCCACAGGGTCGCCTCGCGCAGTAAACCGGCTTAGGGAAGTGGTTCCAGTACCTCCGTCGCGGTAAAGTTGGGGCGATCAGTCGCAGGGTTCAAGTTCCCTGGCCAAGGTTAGACAGGTGGATAGAGACGCATCGGTTTTGATGGCCTGGGGATCGCAACTGGGCACGGTGGCTCGGTAGCCTGCGGTGTGGAGGGCCACAATCAGGTGATCTCGGTTGGGAATGTCCATCTGTCCCCGTCGGCCAATTTCCCCGAGGGGATAGTAATAGGGAGGCAGGGAGGCTTCGGCGGCCATGCGGTTCAGGACCTTGACCTGCGATAACCAACCCCAGGCTTGCGCTAAGGTAGCCATGGCCTCTAGGGTGGGACCGTGATGCAGATCGCCCAGCCACAGGGGGCCGCTGAGGACAGGACTAGCCCCATCCACCGTAGGTAGGATGGGTGGGATGGCCTGATCGGTAGGACGCCCCGGATTTACCCCCGGATCTGACCGATTTGTCCAAGACAGAGCTTGCGGATCCTGGGCTGGAGGATCACAGGTACAGGCGACTTGGCCCAGCTTGCGCCAATCCACGGTTTGAAACTGGCCACAGCGGTGGCAATAGGCCAAAAAACCGTAGGTTTGGCTGGAGAGGGTGGGGCGCTTGACGAGGCGTACCATGGCCCGATGTACCTGCCCCGTAAACAGGGAGAAGATGGGTTCAATGCCGAGGCCACGGGCGGCAGCGGTTTGGGCCGCATGGCCGATCAGCAACCGTAGCCCCTGTTCATGGACAGCGGGGTGAGAACGGGCGCTGGCCCCGTAGATTTTGAGGCTGCGTTCAGGATCGTGGCCGCTGGTGGAACGGGCATCGGTACTGGTTAGATACAACAGCCCGCCAATTTTGGCCGCCCAGAGGGCATTGCTGGTGTGGGGACTGGGACTGCCGAAGTTGTCGATATCGACTAGATCGTAGAAATCCCGTGCTTGGTAGCAGCGGAAGAAAACGGCCTGGGCGTCGTCGTGGGTAATACGGTAGCGGGTTGCTTCAACCTGGGCTAGGTTCGCTGTGAGGAGATCGGCATGATCTGGGTTGCCTTCGTTGGCCCAGACCCAACTGGCCCCGGCTTCAACTAAGTACCGCAGGGGCCGCACGCCGCTGCCCGTCATGGCGTCTAGCACCCGCAAATGGCCGAGGCGCTGTTTTTCTAAGGTTGCTAAAAGTACGGCTAAGTCTCGGGCTAGGGCGCTGCGTGGGCGATAAAAGGCGTCGCCCACGGTAAACGAAACGCCTCCTTCCTGCCGCCGCCCAGGTCTGCCCTGGCCCCAAGGGTCAAGACAGACCTGGGCGGAATGAGTCCCTGAAACATCCGCTGGTGGCTGTGTCCCCTCGGCCATTAGGCCGCCTCAATGGCCTTGGCTACGGCGGCTTCGAGGCCGGCTTTGTCGAGTTCTGTGAGCACAAAGACTTCCTGCACGGTTTTGCCCTTGCGAGCAATTAACTTAAACCCGCCCCGAATGGGAACCGATACCTTGACCCGCAGTTCGGGGGAATGGGCCCGTACATTGGCAATTACCCCAGGGGTAACGGTGCCAATGCCAGGTTGATTCAGCAGGTGTTCCAGAATAGGAATCAGGCCAGGTAGATGGGTAGAGTGGTTCCAAACGAGGCGGCCGTCCGAGGCTTGCGTCATATACGTTGTTTTATAAGGAGAAAAAGATGGAATTGGAAAGGGCGGGAACGCTCGCTTTGCGGTATCCCTGCTGCCCAGTCTACCGCAGGATTAGGCCCTTTCGAGGGGAGCCATGGTCAAGCCTGCTCGGGTGAGTTGGCTGTGATAAAGTTCCGCCTGTTCTAGGGGGCCAACCCATACCGTAGCTTGCCCCTCATAATGAATTTGATTGGTTAGATTCCAGGCTTGATCTGCCCCCATGCCTGGGATGTATTTCACCAAGCATTCCGCCACATGCTGAAAGGTGTTGAAGTCGTCGTTGAGGACGATAATTTTGTAGTTGGGGTAGGGCTGTCGGGTGGTTTGCTTAGTTTTCTCAGGGGCAATGGTCGGTGAAGCCGCAGCGGTTATGGCCGTTGTCAAAACCCAAGTCATAACGGTGATAAAAAAACGCTAGGAAAAAACAGCTTAGGAGATACCCGTCAACGATGCTCTCCCGTTTCATCCCCACAACAGGTGCTGATGGGATGGGCGTTCTCCAGGGCCTTGCACCCTAGTGTATCGAATCTTGGCCGCTGGGGCGGGGCAACTAAGCTGGATCAGAGCGACGAGTGGCGCGTCGCACATTCAGCAACCGCTCTAGACTGAGGGAAACCACCCCTAGGGTTACCAACACCACCCCCATCCACTGTATAAATTGCAGGGCGGACTTTTCACCGGGCAAAATCACGTAGGCCAAAACAGCGGTGACCACTGGCCCACTGGCGGCTACAATCGATGCCTGGGCCGCCCCCATGAGTTTGACGCCGTAGTTGTTGAACAGGTAGCCTAGCAGGGTCAAAAACCCTAGCATGAGCCCCCCTAGGTAAAGGCCAATCTGGCTGCTGGGCTCGCTGGGTTGCAGGCCAAAGAAAGAGCCGACAATCAAAATCACACTCGTTAGCCCGAAGACGGTGGAAAACTGCATGAGGCTGACCGGCACCGGATGGAGCCGCCGAAAGCTGAGCTGCATCGCCACCAGGT
>CAZWNR010000310.1:0-3857 GCA_964635665.1 uncultured bacterium
GCCCGACGCCCCCGACCGGGAGGCGATCCTCCAGGAGATCTATGCCAGCCTGCGCCAGGGGCAGCGGGAACTGGCAGATTGGGCCGGGGGCAGTTTGGCGGTGTCGGCGGTGCCCGGTTCTGGCAAATCGACGGGGATGGCGGCGGCGGCGGCGATCACCATTGCCCGGAATCAACTACATTTGAACCGCCAGTTGGTGCTGGTGACCTTTACCCGTTCCGCAGCGGCGAACCTCAAGGCTAAGGTGCGCGGCCATTTGAAGCGGCTGAAGCTGCCCCAGACCAGCTTTACGGCCTCCACGCTGCACGGGCTGGCCCTCACCATTGCCACCCGCAACCCAGAGCTATCGAACCTCAGTTTAGATAGCCTCACCCTGGTGTCTCCAGCCCAAAATCATCGGCTGATTCGCAATGCCGTGGAGCAGTGGATTGTGGCGAATCCGGCCCTGTATCAGCGGCTTTTGGAAGGGGCGCAGTTGGATGGGGAGGAAACCGAGATTCTGCGGCGGCAGTCAGTGCTGCGTACCGAAGTGCTGCCCAGCTTGGCGGATACGGTGATTCGGGAGGCCAAGAGTTCTGGCCTGCTGCCCGCTCAGGTGATGGAATTGGCCCAATCCCTCGACCACCGCTATGCCGAGGGCCAGGGAGACTACGACATTCTCACCATCGCCGCTGGGCTCTACGAGCGCTACCAAGCCCTGATGCAGGAGCGCAGCTTCATCGACTACGACGATATGATCCTCGCCGCCCTGCGTACCTTGGCGGATCCGGCCACCCTGCGCTTTTGGCAGGCTCGTGTGTTCGCGGTGTTTGAGGATGAGGCCCAGGATTCTTCGCCCCTGCAAACCCGGCTGCTGACCCTGCTGGCGGGAAATCCCGATGACCCTACCGCCGAACCGAATTTGGTGCGGGTGGGCGACCCCAACCAGGCGATCAACTCCACCTTCACCCCCGCCGACCCGGTTTTCTTTAACCAGTTTTGTGAAGTCTGCCGCCGCCAGGATCACCTCGTCACCATGGATCAGGCTGGACGCAGCACCGCCCTGATTATGGAAGCGGCCAACCGAATGTTGAGATGGGCCAACCATACCCAGGTAATCGGGGATATTGTGCCCTTCCGGGATCAGGCCATCCACCCTGTGCCCCCAGACGATCCTCAGCCCAACGCTAACCCAGAACCCCTTGGTGCGGGGCTAGAAGTTCACACACCGCCCACCATTCAGGATTCCGTGCGCCTGATCGCCCAGCGGGTGCAGGAGGTGTTTACCGAGGATCCTGACCTCAGCTTTGCCATCCTGGTGAGGGAGGGACGGCAGGGGCAGTACATCGCCAAGCGTTTGCGGGATGCGGACGATATGGGGGTAGATTTAGCCGCTCTGGGACTGCCGATTTACGACGTGGGCGACCAGGATCGGCAAACCCAGGTGCCCGAAGACATGCTGGCTCTGATGCGGTTTATTGATCGGCCCCATTCCCCCGATGCCCTCAAAGAAGCCCTGCGGGTACTGGTGGATCGTCAGCGGGTGCCCACCCAAGACCTGAACCTCTTGGCCCAAGCGCCAGAGCAATTTCTCTACCCTGGCCCCCTGGATACGCCCCCAGCCACCGATGCCGCCCGCACCGCCCGCCGCTACTGCACCGGACTGCTCCGCGCCCGGTTGGAACTGTCGCCCTACAGCCTGTTTCCCTTTTTGGGCCTAACCCTGGGCTACAACCAAAGCGAACTGGCCACCGCCGACAAACTCGCGGCCCGCGTCAGCCAGCAGATTAGCCAAAACAATACCCTCACCGCCGCCATCGAGGTGCTGCAAGAGATCGTCGGTTCCGAGCGCTTCACAGCGGTGGAAACCGAGGACACCGACTCGATCTACACCCGCCCCCGTCAAATCACCATCATCACCATGCACAAGGCCAAGGGGCTGGATTGGGACGCGGTGTTTCTGCCCTTTCTGCACGAGAAAATCCTCCCCGGTGAACTATGGGTACCGCCCCAAACCAAATTCCTCGGAGACTTTTCCCTCTCCGAGGTGGCCCGCGCCCAAATTCGCGCCCACGCCCACCAGTCCCATCGAGAACGCACCCAGCCGGATCATCCTCAACTGAGTCCCATCTACCCTGATCGTCTCGATACACCCATTCCCGACACCCTCACCGCTTGGGAACAGGCCAAAGCCCTCAAAACCGCCGAAGAATACCGCCTACTCTACGTCGCCATGACCCGCGCCAAACGGCTGCTGTGGCTCTCCGCCGCCCAGCAAGCCCCCTTCACCTGGAGCAAGCCGGATAACCTGCAAGCAGCCCGCCCCTGCCCGGTGATTCCTCGCCTAACCATCTGGCTGGATCAGCATCAGACCCCGTAGGGTGGGCAGTGCCCACCATGAGCCTATCCCCCAAACCCCATAGACCAAGAGACTCCGGCCACGACCACCAGGGAGTTTACTCCCTGGCTCATCGCAGAAGTCTGCTTTAGCAGACTGGGGAACTTGACATCTTTGGCTCCTAATCCTCTGAAGAGGATTTCGGCTTTGAGCCTGGGACTTCTAGTCCTTAGCTCAGCGGCCAAACCTAGGGATCGACCCCAAAACCTGCCTCGCCTTGGCGGGGTGGTGGGCTACCAAGGATTTAGGTGGGCAGTGCCCACCCTACCAAGATCTAGGGCTTGCCAGAATAGTACAAGTAAACTAAAGTAATTCAAGTGTACTTATGGGGACAGCCGTCCCCCCTGTCGTCCCACAACATAAGCCCTATGACTACCACTGTTTCAACTAGCGTATCCTCGGCCACCGCTGCGGCCAACGGTCGCACCACCCCGGCGAAGAAGGTGGCCACCAAAACCCGCACCGTCCAACCCTTGGCCACCACACCCATCCTGGCCCTGGATGCCGGCAACTACGACCTCAAGTTCTGCAACGGCCAGCGTCATCCCAAGGCGATTCGCTCCGTGCGTTACCAACTGCCCCAGGGGCGCGATGCCGTCAGCTATTCCGATGCTTCGCCGCTGATCGAACTGCCCGATGGCCGCCGTTACCACTTTGGAGCGCAGTCCTACAAATACCGTCGGCAGCAGCAAACGGTGATCGAAAACAAGGTGGATCTGGCCCGCCTTCATCTCTACGCTTGCCTAGAACCCCTGGCGGGTGGCATGACGGAATACGGCCTTAATCTGCTGGCTTCTACCCCCGACCCCCTCCGCAACGGGGAGGCCATGCAGGCAGAGCTTTTGGGTCTGCACGAATTTAACCGCAACGGCCTCGACTTCCGCGTCATCGTCGAAAGCGTTACCGTGGAGCGGGAAGGCATGGGAGCCTACTACTACGCCAAGGCCCAGGGGCAAATTCCCGACCACGGCTACACCATCGTCATCGACATTGGCGGCGGCACCTGGCTCACTCGGCTGGTGGATGCCGACAGCGAAGTGATCGACGAAAACATCCTAGATCGGGGCGGCACCTACGAACTGGCCGTCGCCATCAGCTTCGACCGCCGCCTCACCGATACCCTGGGCAGCAGCGCCGACCCCTGCATTGTCATGGATGGCTTCCGCGTCGATCACACCTACGCCGATACCGATCTTTCCTGGGCCGACTGGCTGGACGAATACCTCGACCCCTGGTTTAAGGGCATTTTTCAAACCGTGAAGGCCCAGTACACCCCCTACATGCCCCGCGTCACCCGCTTTTTGGTTACCGGCGGCGGCTCTCACCTGATTGCCGACCGACTCCAGGGCCATCCCCTGTTTGCCGTCATGGGCGACCCCCAGTTTGCCAACGTGCGCGGCCTGCTGCTCACCGCCGGAGAGATCTAGCCATGGCCAACGTCACCCGTGAAACCGCCCCCAGCAGGGCAGACAACAAAGTT
>CAZWNR010000310.1:3957-5550 GCA_964635665.1 uncultured bacterium
CCACAGAATTTCCACCGGAAAGCCCTAATCAGAGGGTAAAATATCACTCACCACCTGGAGAGGTGGCAGAGTGGTTGAATGCGGCAGACTCGAAATCTGTTTTAGGGTCAAACCTAACGAGGGTTCGAATCCCTCCCTCTCCGTTGAATTTCAAGGCTTTTGCCCCCTTGGCTAGGTGCGGGTAAGCGACTCTATCTAAAACGCCAGACCTGTAGGCCGCTCACTCTCCATGGGGTGGGCGGCTGTTTTTCGCCTAGGTTAGGGCCATAGATCCCTGGGCAATATCCCTTTCCAAAAAGCCCGCGCATCAACTAACAGACCTTGCAGGCCCGTTTATTACTTATCAATCAACGAATATTAGCCACAGATAAAAAAATAAAATTAATCCAAAGATTACTTTTATGGATGAAAGGCGAGATTCATAAAAGATGTATCTCTATTTACAGTCCCACACCAAATTCGATGGATTAAATAGGGCTGACAAACGTTGAGGGAGATGAATTAATGATGAGCTTAACGAGTTGGTCTAAGCAAAAAATTGTGACTGGCTGCTTAACGGCGTCCATGCTATTTGTTGGTGCCTGCTCAACAGCAACAACGACAACAGGCGGCGAAGAATCCACAGCTTCAACAAATTCTGGAAAGGTAATTCGCATTGCCATTGGCACTCAAGATCAGGTCATTAATACCGCTGTTGGTGGAGCAGTTGTGAGAGAGTTAGAACTGCTAGAAAAGCACCTGCCAAAGGATGGCGAATATGCTGGAGTTGAGTACGATATCCAATGGTCTAGCTATACCTCTGGGCCACCCATTACCAACAAAATGTTGGCTGATCAAATTGATATCGGCCTCATGGGTGATTTTCCATCGGTGATTAATTTGATCAAATTTGCCCAGGAAGCTCAGGATGCCGATTCTATCTTTATTGGTACCCTCGCCTATAGCCCCAATGGTGCAGGCAACGCAATCATGGTACCCAAGGATAGTGATGTCACTTCCCTAGCGGATTTGAAGGGCGGAACGGTGTCGGTACCCTTTGGTTCGGCAGCCCATGGAATGGTACTGAAGGCGCTGAGCGACGCCGGATTGAACCCTGAAACCGATGTCACCCTGATTAGTCAGGCCCCTGAAGTAGGAGGATCTAGCCTTCGCACCGGACAGATCGATGCCCACGCCAACTTTGTCCCCTTTGGTGAACTGTTTCCCTTCCGGGGCTTTGCCAAAAAGATTTTTGATGGCGCTCAAACCGGTACTCCCACCCTTCACGGCATCACCGTGCGGTCTGATTTTGCCGAAGAACACCCTGAAATTGTGGTGGCCTACCTAAAGGCTGTGCTGGAAGCAAACCAAATGTTCCGGGAGGATCCTGAAGGGATTTCGGCCCAAATTGAAGAATGGTCTGGGGTCGAAAAAGAGGTGGTTTATATGTTCCTCGGCCCCTCTGGGTTACAGGCCCTTAATCCCACCATTGGCGATGTACAAATAAGTGCCCTGAAGAACAGTATCGTCACCCTAACCAGCCTTGGCAAGATTGAGAATCCCGTTGATCCCAACGAGGTTGTGAACTGGACGGACGAAGGCTTCTTGCGAACC
>CAZWNR010000311.1:0-5549 GCA_964635665.1 uncultured bacterium
CAGGGGGGATGCGGATGTTTCAGGCGACTCGCCAGCGGTTGGCGCTTTGGTATACGGCGGTAACGGCGGTGCTGCTGCTGTTGTTTGCCAGCGGGTTCTATCTTTATGTACGCACAACCCTGGTGGAACGGGTGGACGACACCCTTAACCATGTGGTGGAAATTGTGGAGCGGTCGCTGGTGATAGAACCGAGCCCAAACCAGATTCTGCCCTCGCCCGCCCGCCTAGTGCCTGCGCCCAGCCTTCAGGTGAATGTGGAGGCCAGCTTTCGCGACAATGCCCGCACCGTGGAGGATGATCATATTGATCTGGAATGGTTCAGCCCCGCCGGATCGCTGCTGTGGTCTACCCTGTCGGATACGCTGCCGGTGCCACTCCATGTGAATCCGGCGGGGGAAACGGTGCGAGCGTCTTCAGAATCCGTCCTGCGGCAAATTACCGAGCGGGTGGAGGTCGAAGGCCAAGTACTGGGCTATCTGCGGGTCAGCCATCCCTGGTTTGAGGTCACCAAGCCCAGCCGACGACTGATTTTAGACCTGGCCCTGGGCACCAGCCTGATGGTGGGGGCGGTGGCGGCCATTGGTTGGTTGCTGTCGGGCATTGCCATGGCCCCCGTGCGCGACTCTTACCAGCAGCTCAAACAATTTACCGCCGATGCCTCCCACGAACTGCGTAACCCCATTGCGGTGATTCAAACCAATGCCCAGGTAGCCCTGTCTGACCCCGACCCCGACATCGCCACCCAACAAAAACAGTTCCAGGTGATTGAACGCCTCACCCGACGCCTGGGGCGATTGGTGGATGATCTGCTGTTTTTAGCCCGACAGGAAAGCGGGTTGATTGCCTTTACCCCGTCATCCATCGGCCTAGAGGGACTGCTGGAGGACGTAGTGGAGGAACAGCAGGTGATCGCCACCGAGAAACAGATTGATCTGATCTACCAGATCTACCAACCTACGCCCCTCGACCCCGGTCCTCGGTCGGGGCAGGGGGCTACCTCCCAAGAAGCCGCCACGCTGGATCAATCAACGGCCCTGATCGCGGGGGGCGATACCAGCCAGCTCACCCGCCTGTTCACCAACCTGATTGGCAATGCGGTGCAGTACACCCCTGCCGGAGGTCGCGTGACCGTTCAAGCTAAATCCGTGAAGCAGCAGGGGCAATCTTGGATTCAGATCACTGTGCAGGACACAGGCATCGGTATAGACGCCGAAGCCCTGTCCCACGTCTTTGATCGCTTCTATCGGGCCGATCCCGCGCGCCTTCGTAGCGGCGACCAGGGCACGGGGCTGGGCCTAGCCATCGCCAAGGTGATTGTGGACACCCACCGGGGCCACATCTCCATCGATAGCCAGCCCAACCAAGGCACTACCGTCACCGTCCTACTGCCTCGACTCAAACCAGCCTAACGTCGCCACGGGAGACACCCCAGGTAAATCCCAAAAATGAGAGTCCCTTTTCTTTTGTTGCAATTTCGCAATAATTCTTTACATTGCGTTACACTAAGGTCAGCAGTAAGCGAGAACCCCCATGGCTACCAACGGCTACACCATCGAAGAAGGCAACCGCCTCAACAACTTTGCCATCGAGCCCAAGGTCTACGTAGACGATACCCAGCGCTTCGGTTTCAACGCCTACGCCGAGCAGCTCAATGGTCGTCTGGCCATGGTTGGCTTTGTGTCTGCCCTTGCCTTTGAAGCCCTAACTGGCCACGGCATCATCACCTGGCTGACCAGCCTGTAGACAGGTGCTCCGTTGGGCCAGGTTCAACCACCGCCTGCCCTAGGATTCGGCACAAGGTTTCACAAAACCGTTTCACAAAACCGTTCGATAGCACCAAGGAGTCTGCAACCATGCGCAGTGATTTTGACTACACCAATAAAGATCTGTTTGGCCCCGTGGTCTTTCGCCCTAGCTTCAACGGAGCCGAAGCCATTGACGCCAACCAAGCTTGGTCGTTATTTTTCACCGCTGGCAAAGAGGACAAAGTCCTCGGCACCAATGCCGAGTCGGGTCGTTTGTTCAACAACCTGCTGATGGCCATTGCCGCCGTTGGCGTTTTGGGTGGCGCAATCTTCACCGCCAATCCCTTCTAAGATTGCAGGCGATAGCTCTGCAACCAATGCTGGAAATCCCAAAACTCGGAACCGCCCAATTACCGAGGTAATTGGGCGGTTCCCTGTCTAGCCCTGACCTGATTGGTTGGGGCTATTCTTGTTCTGAGGGGTCATCTTCCTCATCCTCCTCTATCTCCTCATCGCTAAGGGAGGCCAGGACCTCTAGGGCGTAGACCGCATGGTCAATATCAATGCGGCCATCGTTTTGAATTGCCTCCGTGGCTAGGGCCAGAATGATGCTCTGCATTTGCGGGGCCGCCGCCAGCAGGTGGGCGATCACCCTGGCTTCCTCTATGGTAGGGCTGTCTAAGTCTTCCTCAACATACAGATCCCCCATGGCGGGGTGAGTGTCAGCCGTGACGTCGGCTAGCCACAGGGTGCGGCCATCGGCCAGAGTGCCCATAATCGTGTAGCCGCTCAGCACCTCCTCGCCCTCCTCACCAAGGCTGACGAGGAGGTCTTCGATGTGGGTGCTGGTAATGTCTAAATCGGTCATCGTGGTGCGGTCCTGATTCGGTGGAGATAGGCCTAGATTGCCCAAGTTTAGGCCGAAATTGCCGTTTCTGAACTGAGTGCAGCCTTGCCCGCCAGGGAACCGCAGCCGCTCCACAGGAGTCACGGATGCCGATGACAAATTATCACGTCAGGTTAAGTGTTGCAGCGTCCATCGAAAAAAGGGCGTTACCATAATGGAGATTATTGATACCCCTTCCAATCGCAACCTGGGGTGATCAAATGGTCATCAAATGGTGAAAATTTGGCTTTTGAATAGCTTGATAGCTTAGGCCAATGCCCCTCCTGTAGGGTATTTTAGGCTTTTTTATAAAACAGTTTTTTGCAATTTATCCCCCTTTCTCCTATGGCTGATTCTTCTCGGCATTCTGTGATTGACGCGGCTTCTGTGGCCGAAATTCCTAGCAGCGGGCTGATCCCCGCCGTTAGCACCGGAGTTTTCGTCTGTGTGCATGGGCATTTCTACCAGCCCCCCCGCGAAAATCCCTACCTGGATGCCATTGAGAAGCAGCCCAGCGCCGCCCCCTTCCACAACTGGAACGAGCGCATCCACCACGAATGCTATCGGCCCAATGCCTACGCCCGCATTTTGAACGACCGGGGCGAGGTGGTGCGGATCGTCAACACCTTTGAATACATCAGCTTCAACATGGGGGCCACCCTATTGAGCTGGATGGAGCGCCACGACATCGAAACCTACCAGCGCATTTTGGATGCCGACCGCAACAGTTGCGCTCGCTTGCAGGGCCACGGCAACGCCATTGCCCAGGTCTACAACCACATCATTCTGCCCCTGGCCAATGCGCGGGACAAAGTGACTCAGGTGAAGTGGGGGATCGCAGACTTCCGGCGACGGTTCCGGCGCGACCCTGAGGGCATTTGGCTGGCGGAAACGGCGGTGGATTACCCCACCCTAGAAGTCCTGGTGCAGGAGGGGATCAAGTTCACGATCCTGGCTCCGTCCCAGGTGCAGCGCTGTCGGCCCCTGGTCAGCCACCATGGCCACCGAGAAGACTGGCATGAGGTGGGCGGCGGCCAGATTGATCCCAGCCGTCCCTACCGCTGTTTCCTCAAAAATGAGGACGGTAGCCCTGATCCCAGCCGCTATATCGATATCTTCTTCTACGATGGCCCAATCTCGCGGGACATGGGCTTTAACGATGTCCTCGCCGCGTCCTCTCACTTTGCCGGACGCATCGGGCAGGCGATCCACGGGGATCACCGTCCCTTCCAGCTCATTTCCGTGGCCACCGATGGCGAAACCTTTGGTCACCACAAGGGCGGTGCCGAAAAGGCCCTGGCCTACGCCGTCACCGAAGAATTTCCCCGCCAGGGCTGGACGGTGACCAACTACGCCCACTACCTAGCCACCCATCCCCCCACCTGGGAAGCGGAACTGAAGCCCATCACCGCCTGGAGTTGCTCCCACGGGGTAGACCGCTGGCAGGACGACTGCGGCTGTGGCGGCGGCGATGTGTGGCACCAGCAGTGGCGGCGACCGCTGCGGGATGCCCTGGACTGGCTGCGCGACAAGCTGGCCGTAGTGTTTGAACAGCGGGGGGCCGCCCTCCTGCGAGATCCCTGGGCGGCACGGGATGCCTACATTCAGGTGATCGGCGACCGGAGCGATGACAGCCTCAACGCCTTTTTGGCCGAGCATCAAAAGCGGGATCTTTCCCCCAGCGAGCGGGTTGAAACCCTGCGCCTGCTAGAAATGCAGCGCCACACCCTGCTGATGTACACCAGTTGCGGCTGGTTCTTTGAGGAAATTTCGCGGCCTGAGGGCACCCAAATTTTGCGCTACGCCGCCCGCGCCATCGAACTGGCGGGTGAAGTGGCCGGGATCGCCCTAGAGCAGGAGTTTGTGATGCGGCTGGCCCTCGCCCCCAGCAACGTGGACGAGTTCAAGGATGGAGCCGGGGTCTATCGCGCCCTGGTCAAACCCTCGCGCATCAGCCTAGAGCAGGTGGCCGCCCACTACGCCATGGGGTCGCTGTTTAGCGACTATCGCCGCCAGCAGTCGGTCTACTGCTACACCGTCGAACAGCACGACTATCGCCGCCAGCGCCTCGGCCCCATCTCCCTCGCCGTTGGCCTGGTGGATATCACCTCCACCATCACCCGCGAATCCCTCAGCCTTGCCTTTGCCGTCGTCCACCTGGGCGGCTGGGATTTCCACTGCTGTATCCGCAGTTTCCACTCCCGCCTCGACTACACCCAGGCCAAGGATGACCTGTTCGATTGCCTCAGCCAAGCCAGCGCCGCCCAAACCATCCTGGCCATGAACCGCACCTTCGGCACCCAAGCCTACAGCCTCCAAGACCTGTTCGCCGAAGAACGCCACCGGATGATGAAGCTGCTCTCCCAGGACACCCTGCTGCGCCTCGACCAACTCTACTCCCAGGTCTACCGCGACAACTACGGTGTCCTGCGCGCCTTCCACCGCGATGGCCTGCCCGTGCCCCGCGAACTGCAAGTGGCGGCAGATATCGCCCTCAGCCAGCGCACCCTAGAAGTCCTCCACGCCCTAGAACGGGAAACCAGCGACCCCAGCGCCAACCCCCTCCGCCAAGGGGAAGACTTCATCAACGAACTGGATGCCATCGCCACCGAGGCCAGCTATTTCCATGCCAGCCTCTCGTTGCCCGATGCCAAACCCATGCTAGAACGCCTGATTGGCCGCTCCGTGTGGCAAATCCTCAGCCAAGAACCCACCGAATCCCTCGCTGCCGATGTGGAATGGCTGGGCCGCCTGATCGCCCTCGGCGACCGCCTGGGCCTGGGCCTCTCCCTAGAACGTCCTCAAGAACTCTTCTACCAACACCTCCACCGCCAGGTGTTTGCCCTAATTAAAAACGCCGCCCAAAGCGGTCAACCCCTCTCGCTATCCAGCCGCGCCCAAGTCCGCGAAATCCTCCG
>CAZWNR010000312.1:0-5549 GCA_964635665.1 uncultured bacterium
CCTGCCGCGCCGGGGCTTGCTCTACCTGTGCTGGCAAAATCACGGCGGGTACCGTGGATCAATCCGACCAGTCCTTCTTGGATGATGATCAAATCGGTGCTGGCTACGTGCTAACCTGTGTGGCCTACCCCACCTCCGATTGCACCATCCTCACCCACCAGGAAGAAAACCTCTACTAGGCGTTCTCTCAGTGGACTGGACTCCTCTGACCTATGACTTAAGCCATTGGAGTCCTCCAGTCTTCTGCTTAGTGAGTTAGTGTAGGGCTGCCAAAGCCTAGGAGAGAAGGACGATGCTGAGTCTTCAGTGTCGTCCTTTTTTGATGGAATTCTAGCTAGGGGATCATGGGGTGTTCACTAGCGGGAGATGCACCCTGGCTAGGTTCTAGATCCTCTAGTCTCTATCGGTCTAAATTTCACTCTGTACCGATCAGGGGGCAGGGAGATCATCGCAATGCATGTTACCCGAGCGAAATGCGCCATAAAGACAACCACAGCAGGGCCAAGGTGAGGGCCAGGAGTTAGCGTGACCTAGGGCCAGCGCTGGGAGTCGCGCTCGTAAAAGCTGAGCCGGGCAAAGCCCATGAATGTGGGCCGTACCTGTTCTCCGACGGGGAAGGCAGTGGCCCCAAGGAGATAGACCCCAGCAAAGCGAGGATTGCGCACCGGACGTAGGGCCAGGGTAACGGTGCCACCGGGGGGCAAGGGCGGATCAAAGGTGAGGGTGAGGGTTTGGGTATCTCGATCCTGGGTCACCGCTCCCAAGGGCACACTCCGTTGGGTGTCTCCTACCGTCTGCCATACTTCCGTGGCCTCTAAACGATAGCGAAACCTGGGATCATACCCCTCATCTAGGCTAATGACTATCCTGTCCATCGGTTCTTGGGCCGCTGCTGGAAAGTCTAGGGTGAGGTAGTAGGTGACACTGCCATCACTGACTAGGTTGCGGGTTGTGTAGCTCTCTGTCAGCCGAGGTGGGGCCGAAAATTCCACGGTGCCGTCCCGGTACTGAATAGCCGCAGCGGGAGGCGTGATCTGGGACCATGGCCCAGGACAATTCGCGGCGATTCCGGCTAGGAGCGCGATGGTAAACCAGCGGTAGCCAGGGGAGGAAGGGTGCGCCATGGCAAACTCCAAGGGTAGGGGTGAAGGCGGGCCAACGAGGCTAACAACCAGCGTAACAAACGGCACAGGAAGCGCGACCTTCTCTGGTGGAGGAGGTTAGAATTGAGGCGCGAGAAGGAATAATTGGGGCGATCCAGGCTGGAACCATTGAGGGCTTAGGGACAGTTCGCAACGATAATGATTAAGCCTCCTAGCCCCCGGTACCGGGGGGGTGTATCCCAGGTGATAGGGCCAGACTGGATTACCGATTATCCTCGGTTTATCCCCGTGAGGACATGCTATGGCTACCGTGACTCCCTCTCCCTATACCCAGGAGCAAATTAAAGTTTGGATGCGGGGACTGCTGACCCTAGCCTGGGCCGATGGCCACTTTGACGAGGAAGAGAAGGTATTAATTACCGCCATTACCCAGGAAGAACTAGCCCCCTGCACCGATTTTGACCATTTTGACCCTGTTACCCCCGAAGAGTTGGCCAGCACCCTAGGGGACGATGCCCACGCCGCCGAAAATTTTCTGCGCATGGCGGTGATGGTAGCACTAGCCGATGGGGTGTACTCCCGCGAGGAAGATCAGCAACTGCAGCGGTTTTGTGACGCCCTGCGCCTAGAGGATGGGGTGCTGGCCTCGGTGCGATCCACCCTCTACACCGAAGAAACCGAGCCGTCAGAGGCGTTGCCCCCAGGGCTGCGGCCCCCGACCGCCGACAGCAAAATCGACCCCCTCAAGCCCGCCCGCGAATGGTTGGATCAGCTTGAGGTTCACGATCCGCGTCTGGCTCGGTTTGTCTGCAAGCTGATTCCGTCCCAGTGCCCCTTCGAGCGGGACGTGGTGCTGTTTAAGAAAAAGCTGGTACACATTCCGCCCATGTGCAAGCTCAATCCGCTCTATGACCAACTGGTGGGGCTGCGGTTCCGCGCCCTGTCCTACCTGGCCGACGAGTGCGGCGAAGACGTTACCCCGCTGCTCTAAAACACCCAGGGGATAAGCTTTTTGACCCGTTGTCGGTAGGCGGCGTAGTGGGGGTAGCGCTCCTGGAGCCACACCTCTTCTTGACTGGCCTTAGCATTGAGGACAATCAACAAGGCCAGACACACCCCTAGGTGACTGAGGCTAAGCCAACCCAGGCTAAGGGCAAAGGTACCTAAAATCAGCCCACTGTAAAGGCTGTGGCGCACCCAGCCGTAGACCCCCGTTTGTACCAGTTCGCCATCTTCACGGGGATAGGGTAGGGGGGTGAGATTGTGTCCCAGATCAATCAACCCTTTGCCTAGCAAAATCGCTGCTAAGAGTCCGACGCCCCCGGCCGCCCCCAACACGCCATAGCGCGCCAGCGGAGGCAGACTAGCAGGTTCTAGGGGCTGGTAGCGAGGCACCACCACAAACAGCAGCAGCAGCACCATCTGAGCCAGGACCCAATACTCTCCCCGTTGGCCCTTCCAACTTTCGGTGGTAAAGCCCCATTGCTTAAAAAAGTCCACGGTGGTGATCCTCATTCAATGGCTGTAGAGCGTGCCTTGCAGAATGGCACGCTCCACCCGTGTTGTCTTGGTTCGCGCCACTAATGGCAACCGCTTGGGCAGGTTTTCCCCGTGCTTTAAACCCGAGTACAATTATGCTATCACGCTAGCATAGACGGCATAGAGCAGTGCTTAAACGTGCCTGCGTTACATCCCGCGCTGAAAAGACGTGGGTTTTGCTTGCATCTTGATAGCTGCGTTGCAGATGGAATAGGTGAAATTAAGGCCATGGTGCAAAAAATTCAGAAAACCAACGAAGAATGGAAGCAACAGCTCACTCCTGAGCAGTATCAGGTGACTCGTAAACACGGCACAGAGCGCGCCTTTACTGGGGCTTACCACGACAACAAAGCCCCTGGTACCTATACCTGTATTTGCTGCGGCACGGAGCTGTTTTCCTCGGAAACCAAGTATGACTCGGGCACGGGTTGGCCCAGCTTTTGGGCTCCCGTTAGCGAGGAAAATGTGGCCACCAAACGGGATATCAGCCTGTTTATGGTGCGTACCGAAGTCCTCTGTGCCGCCTGCGATGCCCATCTTGGCCACGTCTTCAACGATGGCCCAGCCCCCACCGGGCAGCGCTACTGCATGAACTCTGCCGCCCTCCAGTTCCACCCCAAGGAAGGCTAGGACAGAAAGGCAGAAGTAGGACGTCGGAAGGCAGAAAGGGAATCCTCTTTCTGCGGGGGCTGTTTAGGTATCACGCTAAGGAAAGCTGTGGATCTTCACTGCGATATCTGGGGCAGCGGCGTGCCGATCCTGTGCCTCCATGGCCATCCCGGATCGGCACGCACCATGGCCGTCTTTTCTGAACGGCTGTCGCACCAGTATCAAACCCTGGCCCCAGACTTGCGCGGCTACGGGGCTAGTCGGGTACGTCAGCCCTTCCAGCTAGAGGAGAGCCTGGGGGATCTGGTGGCCCTGCTAGATCGTCAGGGGATCGACCAATGCTGGGTGTTGGGCTGGTCGTTGGGGGGCATTTTGGCCCTAGAACTGGCCCTGCGCTACCCCGACCGCATTCAAGGGCTGATCCTGATTGCCACCGCCGCCCGTCCTGTAGGCAACCATCCCCGTCCTTCCCCTCTGGAGGTGGTCAATACGGGGCTAGCTTCGCTGATCAATCTCGCGATCCCCGGCCACCCCTGGGTGATTCGCCATTTCGGCCAGAACTCCCTCTACCGCTACCTGCTGCAACAACACACCCCAGCGGCCTATCGTCGGTTGGCCCAGGAAGGATTTTGGGCCTTTGTAAAAACTTCCCGCTACGCCCACCAAGCACTCAATCAGGCCATGGCTAAGGGCTACAACCGCCTGCCAGAGGTGGGCCAAATTTTGGTGCCCTGCCTAGTGCTTTGCGGCGAGCAGGATCGCCATATCACCGCCCAGGCCAGCCTGGAAACGGCCCGTCACCTCCCCCAGGCCGATAGCCACTGCTACGCCAATACCGCCCACCTGCTGCCCTGGGAAATTCCCGATCTGCTCTTAAACGACATCGAGGTATGGCTAGAGAACCACACCTCGACCTTGGCGATGCCCCCACACGGGTAGGGGACGCCCATGAAGCTTGTCCCTACTTTCTAGGGTTGACCGCTAAATGCTGGTGAAGTAAAGCCCCCAAAGGGACTGTCCCACTCCTCGGTAATGGTGAGCTGGGCCGGATGGCTGCATCGCTGGATGGAGGTACGGATGTTCAGCGCTCCCTCCTGTTCTAGATCTTCGATGTATCCCCCCTTCAGGGTTTCGGCCTCTTCCTGACTGTCGAAGGGGCCGAAGTAATAGGTACAGGTAGGCTGGTTGGTTTTAATTTCCAGCCACCAAGCCTTGCCAAAGCCAAAAAGATCTTCTAAAAAACGCCCGAAAGAAGTTTTCATAGTTTCTGCCTATCTAGTCTGCTTATCTAGTCTGCCGACCATGTTGCCGAGCGAGCGACCGCCGACCTGTCATGATTCAGGGGTCTCAGAGGAGAGCGCTATCCCTTGTTTGTTTATACTGGGTTGCTTTTGATTTTGCAAAGAGGAAATTTGGATTTGCGCCGCCCATCGATGACGATAAATCTCATAGAGCGCCATTCCTGTAGCCACGGATGCATTTAGGCTAGGAACTGCCCCCTGGAGAGGAATAGAAAGCAGCACATCACAGCCCTGCTGCACGCTTAGGCTAAGCCCATCGCCCTCGGCACCTACCACAATGACCGTCGGCCGATCAAAGGTGGTGCGATGGACAGGCTGGCTGGCTTCGGAGGAGAGGCCGTAGATCCAAAATCCTTGCTCCTTCAGGGCATCGAGGGCGCGTTTGAGGTTCACCACTCGCGCCACGGGTAGGTGCTCTAGGGCTCCGGCGGCCACCTTGGCCACGGTGGAGGTTACCCCCACGGCGCGCCGCTGGGGGATCACGATGCCCTGGGCTCCTAGGGCTTCGGCGGTACGAATAATGGCTCCAAGGTTATGGGGATCCGTGATCCCATCGGCAGCAACAATAACGGGCAGTTTGGTCTTGGCGAGGGCCGCTTCAATCAGCTCGTCCAAATCCTTGTAGTCGTAGGGGGCCGCCTGGGCAACGATCCCCTGGTGGTTGGCCCCTTCAGTAATTTGATTAAGGCGACGGGTGTCCACCTCGTCGATCACCGCACCGCTGGCCTTGGCCTCGTCAATCAAAGACAAAAAGCGGGAATCGTAGCGCAGTCGGCTATTCACCCAAACCCGATTGAGCGGCCGCTGATTTTCTAGGGCGGCAGCTACGGCATGGCGTCCGTAGATCAAATCAGCAGGGCCATCCTCATGAATTTGGTCAGACTCCGTAGTGCTGGCAGCGGCGTAGCGATCCGACTGGGACGAGCGATCCCCAGAAAAACGCCCCTCCCCCTGGCCGCGATAGCCGCCGCCGTCAGATTTGCCCCGATAGCCACCG
>CAZWNR010000313.1:0-5544 GCA_964635665.1 uncultured bacterium
AGGCTATTTAGGCAGTGGTGGCGTCACCATTGATGGCTGGACTATTGGCAACCAGGGTTATGGTTTTCTGCTTTCCGACGGAAATGCAGCTACAACCGACATGAATGCGGATGGCACCCCCGATGTTGACCCGAATGGTGCACCCCTTACGGGACCTAATGGTATTCCAGTAAGGTTGTACTCTCAAGGTCAGACGGTTAATAGTGCTGATGGCTCGGGTTGGTTTATTGCCATGGATGGGGCTTTCCCGTCTCCTACGAGCATCCCTAGCGTCAGCCAAACCTTGACTGGTCTCACCCCAGGTCTGCAATATACGGTGAGCTTCTTCCAGGCCGCTGGTCAGCAAGACGGGTTTGATGGCGACTCTCAGAGTGGTTGGACTGTGAGCTTTGGTGGGGCTAGTCAGACCTCGCCCACGATGCTCCATCCCAGCAAAGCTCCTGTGAGCGGTTGGCAGCAGGTCACCATGAACTTTACGGCCACCAACTCCACTGAGGTGTTGAGCTTCCTGGCTACGGGTTCTCCCGCTGGCCAGCCCCCCTTCTCTCTGCTGTCTGGGGTTTCTGTAAGCGAAGTTCCCACCCCGGCCCTGCTGCCTGGTCTGGTTGGTCTAGGCGTGGCGGCTCTGCGCAAGCGCAAGGGCGAAGGTTCAGAGGAGGCTGAAGAATAAGTTCCTGGAGATTTTGCAGGCCCCCAGGAACTCGACCTTCATCAACTTTCGTGGATGCTAGTTGATTGAACGCGTACTGCTTCATCCTATCAGGTTGAAGCAGTACGTTTGTTAGCGTTGTAACACTCGCCGGACTGACCAAGATCTCAAGATAGACTCGACCTATGCTCTCGTCCCTCGTATTAAGCGTTGTTAGATTATCGGTTTGGTTAGGGTTGTTACTGATCATTTTTGTCCCCCTAGAAAGACTTAGTCCTCAGAACAAACAGCAGATATTTCGTAAGGAATTCTCGATAGACATTGCCTATTTCTTTTTGAATAGTTTGTTGCCGCAAATGCTGTTAGTGTTGCCCCTGTCGATGGTGGCCTGGATTGTTCATCGCCTTGAGCCCATCGGTCTGTACGGGGGAATGGCCAGTTTGTCAGTGGAGGTTCGCCTGCTTCTGGCCATCATTGTGGGAGAGTTCGGCAGCTATTGGGGCCACCGCTGGATGCATGAATTCCCTCTCCTATGGCGCTTCCACGCGATTCACCACAGCCCTCAAGAAATGGACTGGCTAGTCAATACCCGCGCCCATCCTCTAGATATTTTCTTTCTTCGGCTGTGTGGTCTGATTCCTATTTATTTATTTGGCTTGGCTCAGCCCACCGGAGAAACTGTCGATATCGTGCCGTTGGTCTACACAATCGTTGGCACTATCTGGAGTTTCTTTATCCACGCTAATTTATCCTGGCGTTTTGGTTGGTTAGAGAGGATCGTAGCGACTCCGGCGTTTCACCACTGGCACCATACCAATGACTCACCGGACTATTACGACAAAAACTACGCGGCTATTTTCCCTTGGGTAGACAAACTATTTGGTACCCTATACCTGCCCAAAAGACGCTGGCCCGGGAAATACGGCCTTAATCAGGCTATAGCACCCTCCCTAGCAGGGCAGCTTCTGGAACCCTTTATTCCCTCCACTAAATCCCCTATGGCTCGTCCAAACACCGATAAAAGCCAGAGTCATTGAAGGTCGGCTGAGCAGATCGGTTGGTTTTGTCCTGATACCGTGAGCATGGAGACCCTGCCAGGGAGACCTAGCGCAGGGTTAGCGCAGCATGGGGAGAGAAGACCATCCCGCCGCCACCAAGCGCTGTGGGGCCGTCTGCGAAGATTGCGAGGTTACAAAATGTTGATTTTTCAGGACGAATCCTGGAGATTTAGCTGGGCTTGGGGGCACCCTAAGCCTGGGAAATGGGCTGGCGTGGCCTATCTCATCGATCAGCCTGACCTGCATCACACCTCAAAATAAGGCAGGTTTGGTGTAATAGCAGTAGGTACAACATGGAGAAACCTGGTACCTTTACTCATCAAAGCCCGTGAGTCGAGTTCCCAGCCATCGTCACCCGTTACCCTCCAGGCTCACAGCAGCGGCTATCTCCGGTTTCACCGTTCACTCAGGCTAACGAAGGCAGGTTTTGGGAATGTTTAACGCCACCGAACTCCTCATCAGCGACTTTGTATCCAAGCTTAGGGCGGGCTACCACCGCACCTATGGCGGCCAAAAGCCTGACTACGAGGACATCATTGCCTGGGCGGGCAGCATGGCTCTAGAAAATATCGCCAACAGTGATGCTCTCTACCACAATGTCGAGCACACGATTTTAGTAGCCCTGGTGGGGCAAGAAATCCTGCGCGGCAAGCACATCCGCGAGGGCGGCGTCACCTGCGACGACTGGATGCATTTTATTATTTCCCTGGTCTGCCACGACATTGGCTACGTCAAAGGTGTCTGCCGCCACGACCAAGACCGCAACCACCTCTATTCCACGGGCCAAGGCGACGAAATGGTGATGCTGCAACCAGGGGCATCGGACGCTTCTCTAACGCCCTACCACGTAGACCGGGGCAAGCGGTTCATTGAAGAACGCTTTGGCGGCAACAAGCTGATCAACGCCGAGGTGATCAAGCGCAACATCGAGCTCACCCGCTTCCCGGTGCCCAAGGAGGAAGACCACCAAGACACCCAGCATTTCCCTGGCCTAGTGCGGGCGGCGGATCTCATCGGCCAGCTTAGCGATCCCCGCTACCTGAAGAAAATCGGTGCCCTGTTCTACGAATTTGAGGAAACCGGGCAAAACAAGCACCTCGGCTACAAACATCCCGCCGATCTGCGCGCCAATTACCCCGGCTTCTATTGGAATGTGGTACATCCCTACATCCAAGACGGCCTGCGCTACCTGTCGCTGACCCAGGAAGGCAAGCAAATTATTGCGAACCTTTACTCAAATGTGTTTATGGTGGAGAACGAGAAAACCGTAATCCATACATAATCGGCTATGACCTGGTGGCGTAAACTTAAAACCAATCGTCTGGCCCAACTGGGGGCTGTTCTGCTGATCGTGCTGTACACGGTCGCTCTGGGGGCCGACTTCTTCGCGCCCTACAGCCCCTACGCCACCCAGGCCAACGGTTCCCTGCTGCCGCCCACCCAAATCTACTGGCGCGATGCCGACACCGGGCGCTTCTTTCCCCACGTCTACCCCACCACCCAAGGCCCGGTGGACTTGGAAACCGGAAATCGGGAACTGATCGTAGACCGCAGCCAGCCCTCCGCCCTACGAATTTTTCATCGCAACGCCGAGGGCCAACTCAAACTTCTCGACACCACTGGGCCCGGCTACCTCAACCTCCTAGGCACCGACGAACAGGCCCGCGACCAATTCAGCCGCCTCATCCACGGCAGCCGCGTTAGCCTGGCAGTGGGCCTGATTGGCATCGTCATTTCCTTCCCCTTGGGCCTGCTGGTGGGCGGCATCGCCGGATACTTTGGCGGCATGGTCGATGCCGTGCTGATGCGCTTTGTGGAAGTGCTGATGACCATCCCCAGCATTTACCTGCTGGTGGCCCTCGCCGCCGTTCTCCCCGCTGGCCTCAGCAGTGTCCAGCGCTTCTTCCTAATCGTGCTGATTACATCCCTGGTGGGCTGGGCCGGATTAGCGCGGGTGATCCGTGGCCAAGTGCTCTCCATCAAAGAGCAAGATTTCGTTCAGGCCAGCCGCGTCATGGGCGGACGTCCCCTCTACATCATCACCCGCCACGTGCTGCCCCAAACCGCCACCTACGGCATCATCGCCGCTACCCTGGCTATCCCCGGCTTCATCCTTGCCGACGCGGTACTCAGCTTCATTGGCCTCGGTATCCAACAACCCGATGCCTCCTGGGGCAATATGCTTACCCTGGCCACCAATGCCTCGATTCTGGTGCTGCAACCCTGGCTAGTGTGGCCCCCGGCCATTCTCATTGTGGTCACATCCCTCGCCTTCAACCTGCTGGGCGACGGCCTGCGCGATGCCTTAGATCCGAGGACGTTGAAGCAGTAGTTAGCTGTTTGGGTTAGCCGATTAGGACAGGCGACTTCCTCAATAACGGATGAAAGTCTTATTCAGTCAAGGTTACGCTTTGATAACCTATCCAGCTATGGCTGCCCCTGCAAAGAACTAGGGGACAAGGGTGATGTATATTTCCCCTGTCCCGTTCGGTTTCTATCCTTTGTCGTGCGCCTAGCCTAGGTCGCCGAGGGCTTTGGCCACGGTATTCACATCCTTATCGCCCCGGCCAGAGGAGTTGATCACAATGCGGGGGTTGCCCGATAGCTGGGGGCAAAGGGTTTCCAGCCAGGCGAAGGCGTGGGCGGTTTCGAGGGCGGGGATGATGCCCTCTAGGCGAGAGACCCGCTGGAAGGCGTCGAGGGCCTCCTGGTCGGTGACGCTGTAGTATTCGGCCCGTCCGGCATCCTTGAGGAAGCTGTGTTCGGGGCCAACACCGGGGTAGTCTAGCCCCGCGCTGATGGAGTGGGCTTCGATCACTTGGCCATCGGTGTCTTGCAGTAGGTAGCTCATGGCCCCATGCAGCACACCCACCCGTCCGGCGGTGAGGGTCGCCGCGTGTTTGCCACTGTCTACGCCACTACCCGCCGCCTCGATGCCAATCATCCGCACGCTGGCATCGTGGATGAACTCATTGAACAGGCCCATGGCGTTGGAGCCGCCGCCCACACAGGCGATCAGAATGTCCGGCAAGCCGCCCCACTTTTCCTGACATTGGGCGCGGGTTTCTTCGCCGATGATGGCATGGAAGTCGCGCACCATCATCGGGTAGGGGTGCGGCCCCGCCACGGAACCGAGGATGTAGTGGGTGGTTTCTACGTTCGTCACCCAGTCGCGGATGGCCTCGGAGGTGGCGTCTTTGAGGGTGCCTGTGCCAGCGGCCACGCCCCGCACCTCGGCCCCCATCAGCCGCATCCGAAACACGTTAAGCGCCTGCCGCTCCATGTCGTGGACGCCCATATAAATGACGCACTGAAGGCCAAAACGGGCGCAGACCGTGGCGGTGGCCACCCCGTGCTGGCCGGCCCCGGTTTCGGCGATAATGCGCTGTTTACCCATGCGCTTGGCCAGCAGCACTTGGGCCAGGGCGTTGTTGATTTTGTGCGCCCCAGTGTGGTTGAGGTCTTCTCGCTTCAGGTAAATATCGGGGCCTTGGCCATCGGGGCGGCGATAGTGGGCGGTGAGCCGTTCGGCAAAATACAGCGGGCTGGGGCGACCCACATAGTCGGCCAGTAGGCCATCCAGTTCCGCCTTAAACCCCGCCTCATCCTTGTAGCGATAGAAGGCCTCCTCCAGTTCGCTGAGGGCAGGCATCAGGGTTTCGGGCACGTACTTGCCGCCAAACTGGCCAAAACGGCCCAGGGCATCGGGACGGGGCGCATCGATGGAAGCGGCGGACTGGCGGGGGGAAAGCGGCGTTTGGGTCACAGGAAATGCAGGATGAAGGGCAGAGAGTAGCCCCCATTATAAGGAATGGGATTACCCTGAGGCTAGGGATA
>CAZWNR010000314.1:0-5515 GCA_964635665.1 uncultured bacterium
GGCCAGAGCCCCTGGTAGCCCTCACCCCCATCCCCTCTCCCAGGGAGGAGAGGGGAGCTTGAAGGTTCAAAGTCCCTCTCCCCAAGGGAGAGGGATTTAGGGTGAGGGCTGAGGTGCAAGCTGGAAGCAGGTTTCTCAAGATTGCAGCGTTTGGTTTATCCCGAACTCAGGTTACTTACTGAGCCTGGATTTGTTGGCGCAACGCGTCGATATCGGCCAAAAGCTCAGCCTGGGTGAGGGCGGTTTGCTGACCGGATTTCAGCCACTTTAGTTGCACGGTGCCCTGGGCGGCTTCGTCATCGCCGAGGATCAAGCAGGCGGCGGCTCCGCTGCGGTCGGCCCGTTTGAACTGCTTGCCAAAGGCAGAGCCGCTGAGATCCAGATCCACTGACAAACCCTGCTGACGAAGGGATTGGGCCAGCTTTAGAGCGTTGGCCTCCGCCGCTTCGCCACGGGAAACCACGTAAAAATCGGGGGTGGGGCTGGGTACGGATTGCAACTGGGCCAGCAGCAGGGTCAGCCGCTCTAGGCCAATGGCCCAACCCACCGCCGGAGTCGATGGGCCACCCAGTTCCTGCACGAGGCCGTCGTAACGTCCGCCGCCGCACACCGTAGCCTGGGCACCGAGGTCGCTAGATTGAATTTCAAAGGCGGTGTGGGTGTAGTAGTCTAGGCCGCGCACTAGGCGAGGATTTAGGACAAACTCAATGCCGAGGTCGCTGAGCTGGGCCAGCACCCGATCAAAGTGGCGCTTGGAGTTGTCCCCCAGGTAGTCCAAAATGCTGGGGGCATCGGTGGCGATGGCCTGGGTTTTTTCGTCCTTGCTGTCGAGAATGCGCAAGGGGTTGCGGCTGAGACGATCTTGAGAATCGGGGTCGAGGTCGGCCTTAAAGGGGGTGAGGTAGGTGACCAATGCCTCCCGGTAGCGCTGGCGGTCGTCGCGGTCGCCTACGGAATTGAGGTTGAAGGTGAGATTTTTGAGGCCCAGGCGTTGCAATAGGTCGGTGGCCAGCAGAATCACTTCCACATCGGCCCTCGGATCGGCACTGCCCAGCACCTCGACACCGATTTGGTGAAACTGCCGCTGACGACCCTTTTGGGGCCGTTCGTAGCGAAACATGGGGCCGCAATACCATAGGCGCTGCACGCCCCCCTGGGTATGGAGGCTGTGCTGAATGTAGGCCCGGACGACGCCAGCGGTGCCCTCTGGGCGCAGGGTGCAGGATCGTTCGCCCTTGTCTAAAAAGGTGTACATTTCCTTGCCGACCACGTCGGTAGCTTCGCCAATGCCGCGCTCAAACAGGGCGGTTTGCTCGAAGCTGGGGGTGCGAATTTCTTGGTAAACGGCCCGCTGAAATAACGCCCGCGCCGTCGCCTCCACCCATTGCCAGGTATGGATGTCGGCCACCTTCAGGTCTTGGCCCACCCGCTGGGGTTGGGGCAAAATATCTTCCGTTCCTGGCAGGGATTGAATCGACTCCATAGGGCAGCTTAATCGGCATGACAGAAGGATTATCATACCCTGTGGGCTTCCCCTTTTGGCTGTGGAGTCCGATAAATCAAGGCTTTTCGGTGTATGGGTCAAGTGGCTAGTCAGGGTTGGATCAACCCGCTAGGAATTAGCACTTATAGCCAATTTGGCGCAGAAAGCCCTGGCGAGCCTGGACATCCTCTGGCCCTTCTACCCCCTTGGGCGAAAAGCCGTCGATCACGCCTAGAATGCCGCGCCCCTGGGCCGATTCCGCCACAATCACCTCCAGGGGATTAGCCGTAGCACAGTAGATCCGGCAGACCTCTGGGCATTGTTTAATGGCGTTGAGGAAATTGATCGGGTAGGCGTCCTTGAGAAAAATCAGAAAGCTGTGGCCAGCGGCTATGGCCTGGGCATTTTCCACGGCGGCAGCGAGAAGTCCTTCATCGTTGCCCGCTGTGCGGATAAGGCAGGGGCCGGAGGCTTCGCAAAACGCTAGACCAAATTTGACCTGCGCCGAGGTACCCACCAGGATTTCGTAGAGATCTTCGACGGTTTTAATGAAATGGGATTGCCCCAAAATCACGTTGCTGCCCTCCGGCAGGTTCACGGTGACAGTCTTCAGTTCCATTGGCCCAGGCTCCGCCCTCGATCTGTTTTGCACGATACCGCAATCCCTTCTAGGCTGGCGGAAATCGTCAGAAATCTTAGGCGCAAGTCATCCTAGTCCCAGGTCTTGGTCGAGCATTGGAGCTGGGGTGCAGACAGGTAGCCCTGTCAAGGTGGGCCAATGATTCTCAAAATGCCCAGAGACTAGGGGACTCCGGCCACGACCACCAGGGAGTAAACTCCCTGGCTGATCGCAGAAGTCTGCTAAAGCAGACTGGGGCACTCGGCTGTCAATCCTCTTCAGAGGATTTCAACTTTGAGCCTGGGACTTCTAGTCCTTGGCTCAGCGGCCCATCCTAGGGATCAACCCCAAAACCTGCCTCACCTTGACAGGGCTGGCGGTGCCCACCCTACAATTTGGCGGCTTAGGATAGAGCTGGTACGTTACCCATTGTCCCCATGGCGACTTACAAGTTTCTGACGGTCTGGCTCCTAGATGCTCCCATTGAGTTGGTGTGGGATGCCCTGGTGGACTATGCCACACTGCCGAATTGGTGGCGGGCAGTTAAATATGTAAAGCCCCTAGAATCCGATGATTCTAATCAGGAGAATCGGGTCTGGGACATGGCTTGGCAAACGCCCCTAGGATATTCCCTCGCCTTTCAAGCCACCTTCACGCGGGTAGAGCCTCCCCATGTGCTTGAACTCAACGCCCTGGGTGAAGTGGAAGGCACCGGACGCTGGGAACTTCAGCCCACCGAGGACGGAACCCTGGCCCGCTACTATTGGAATGTGACCACCACGAAGGCTTGGATGAATGCTTTAGCCATCTTTATTCGTCCCTTAATGATTTGGAATCACAATGCCGTCATGGAACAGGGCGGCCATGCCATTGCCAGTCACTTAAACGCCAAACTTCTCAAACAAGAGCATCACTACCTGAAGGACTAGCTGTTGATATCTCATCGGACTGACAGGACAGTAAAAACTTGGTTTCTTGTAGGTTGGGTGGCGCGATAGCAGAACCCAACAAGCCTGAAATCCTCGGCGAGTGTTGGGTTCCGCTTCGCTGCACCCAACCTACTTTTGACCCCTTGATGGATATGGGGTCTAGCAAGTTTTTCAGTCAACCAGGTGTCTGAGTCAAGTAAAATTCGTTTATAGGATGTGATCCTCGCTCAGAAAAATCTTCTCATCAGAAAAAACCTTTTCATTCGATTATTTTCCTTTGTTTTTTCTCTTTTTACGGTTGCCATGCCTGTTAACAAAGATCCTAAACCTAGCCGTGCCCGAATTGTTGCCAACATCGTACTGTGGGTGGCAACGGGGCTGCTGTTTCTCAATCTAGTGTCGCCCTTTTTATTTGGGGCGCAAACAGCAAAAGAGCCCTACAGTATGTTCATCCATCGGGTGCAAGACCAGGAGGTCTTTCGGGCCTCGGTGGGGCAGAACGAAATTCGCTATCAGATAAAAGATGCCGATGGCCAGCCCGGTGAAGTGTATTCCACTACGCCCATTTTTGACCTGCAATTGCCCCAGCTTTTGGAGGATAACGGTGTCGAATTTGCCGCTGTGCCGCCGCCGAAGGGCCAGTGGTTTGGCAGTTTGCTGAGCTGGGTGATTCCGCCGATCATTTTCATTGCGGTGTGGCGGTTCTTTTTGGCGCGGGGCAATGGTGGCCCCCAGGGGGCGCTGTCCATCGGCAAAAGTAAGGCCAAGGTCTATGTGGAGGGGGAAAACGGCAAAATCACCTTCGACGATGTGGCCGGGGTGGAGGAAGCCAAGGCCGAACTGGTGGAAATTGTGGACTTTTTGAAAACTCCTAAGCGCTTCACCGATCTGGGGGCAAAAATTCCTAAGGGGGTGCTGCTGATTGGCCCACCGGGAACGGGTAAAACCCTGATGGCTAAGGCCGTGGCCGGGGAAGCGGGGGTGCCCTTCTTTAGTATTTCCGGCTCGGAATTTGTGGAGCTATTTGTGGGGGTGGGTTCTTCCCGTGTGCGCGACCTATTTGACCAGGCTAAAAAGCAAGCCCCCTGCATCATTTTCATCGACGAATTGGACGCCATTGGTAAGTCCCGTGCCTCCAGCAGTTTCTATGGCGGCAACGACGAACGGGAGCAAACCCTCAACCAATTGCTGACGGAAATGGATGGCTTTGAGGCTGGAGACACCACGGTGATTGTCCTCGCCGCCACCAACCGACCGGAAACCCTGGATCCCGCCCTGCTGCGTCCAGGCCGTTTCGACCGTCAGGTGTTGGTGGATCGGCCTGACCTGAAGGGGCGTGAGGCCATCCTCAACATCCACGCCAAGGATGTGAAGCTGGCGGACACGGTGGATCTCAAGCAAATCGCCACCCGCACACCGGGCTTTGCTGGGGCCGACTTGGCTAACCTAGTCAACGAAGCCGCCCTTCTCGCCGCTCGCCGCAACAGTGGCCAAGTGGAGCAGCAGGACTTCGCGGAGGCCATCGAGCGGGTGGTGGCTGGCCTAGAGAAAAAGAGCCGCGTCCTCAACGACAAGGAAAAGGAAATCGTTGCCTACCACGAAGTGGGCCATGCCCTGGTGGGGGCGGTGGTGCCCGGAACGGACGAGGTGGAAAAAATCTCCATCGTGCCTCGGGGCATGGCGGCCCTGGGCTATACCCTACAACTGCCCACCGAAGATCGCTTTTTGCGTGATGAGACCGAACTGAAGGGGCAGATTGCCACCCTGCTGGGGGGGCGATCCGCCGAGGAAATTGTCTTTGGCCACATCACCACCGGAGCCGCCAACGACCTGCAACGGGCTACGGACTTAGCCGAACAAATGGTCACCTCCTACGGCATGAGCAAGGTGTTGGGACCCTTGGCCTACGACCGCGCCCAGCGCAATGCCTTTCTGGATAATGGCATGGGCAATGCCCGCCGCCCCATCAGCGAAGACACCGCTAAGGCCATCGATGAGGAGGTGAAAGCCCTGGTGGAAGCGGGTCACCAGTATGCCCTCAACCTGCTGCGCCACAACCGCGACCTGCTAGAGACTCTGGCCAAGCAACTGCTGGAGTCGGAGGTGATTGAAGGGGAATCCCTGCGAGAACAACTGAAGCAGGTGCAGGTGCCCACGACTGAAACCGCGCTGACCTAGGTGTCCCGATTAGGCCCTAGTTGGGTAACAACAAAAAGCCACCGTTAACCAACGGTGGCTTAGTCTTAGCAATCGGTCAAAGGAGAAAGAATCGACGGACGAAAAAAACTAGAACCCGTGTTCTGAATCTGTCCAGGCGGCGCAGGGTTCAATGCTGCAACTGGCCATCACTACCTCAATCACAAAGCTGCCTTCGTAGGGGGCGTTCACCACGGGCTGGGCATCCATCAGCGTGTCTGAAGCGACCAATTCGCCAGAGTTAGCATCGTAGAGCATGATGTCGAGGTCGCTACAGTCGCTATCGCA
>CAZWNR010000315.1:0-5514 GCA_964635665.1 uncultured bacterium
ACCTGCCCTGGTACCCCGAAGACTACCCCGAAAAAACCAACCTGGGCACCATCGTCGATGTCCGCACCCAGCGGGAATACGAGGAATGGTACATCCCCGGCGCGTTTCATATTCCCCTAGATACTCTACGGAGTCGCCACAGCGAAATCCCTGTCGATTCCCCCGTAGCAGCGTCCACCCCACGGTTTACTCTACCGGAAAGGCCCGCTACCCCTTTGTGGCCCACGCCGAAGATCGCATGGCAGAACAGGTATTGATGGAGTAGAGCGGTTCTCCCTGGCTTCGTGTGAGATTGGGTCTTGCTGGAACGCAGAACTGGTCGTTTCACGTCTTTTCCCCACACTAAGCAGAGAAAAACCAGGAGGGTATAATACCAAATCCGACTTGTATGCCCCCGAAATAGTGCAAGGTTTGGGAATGCCTAGACCCCTGCATCTCGAACCTCATTTGTCAGCCGACGAGCTCAAAGTCCGCTATCGAGCGAGCCAAGACCCTGTGGAGTCTCGACGGTGGCATCTACTGTGGCTGGTACACACGCAAACGACCCTGACCGATGCCGCTAAAGCGGTGGGCATGAACTACGACTATGCCCGAACCGTCGTGAGCGACTACAACCGTGATGGCGCTCATGGCCTGGGAATGTCGCGGCGAAGGCCAGGTGCCGCAACTGCACCAAGAAGACCTAGTCTTTGACAACGTACAGTTCACCCAGCGCAGCTATAAGTAGGCATTCCCTACATTTATAGGCCTTCCAAGTTAGCTTGCGACTCCTGTACCAAATCCGCATCCTATGACCCCGATTCCCCAAAGGCGGCTTTGTTAAACAGGCCGTTGCGCTGGGTAATGGTCGTAGGTATGGGGGCATCTTCCGGCGAGGGCAGGGGCATCCAGTGAGGTTGGGGTTAACGGTGAGGGTGTTCTAGGAGAAGGGCGCGAATGGTCGTATCGAGCTGCTTGAGGCGGATAGGCTTGCTGAGGTAGGCATTGGCTCCGGCAGCCAAACAACGTTCGCGATCATGCTTCATGGCCAAGGCAGTCAGGGCGATGATGGGGGTTTCTGCCAAGCTCTCCTGGAGCCGAATCAGCCGCATGGCCTCTAATCCATCCATCCCTGGCATTTGGATATCCATCAAAATGAGATCGGGGTTGTGAGACAACGCCAGATCAATGGCTTCTTCCCCATCGCTGGCATGGATAAGGCGATACCCCTTGGCCTCTAGATAGCAGGAGATGGTGGCCACATTGGCCGGGTTATCTTCGGCCAGCAACACCAGGGGTGCAGGGGCAGGGGGGGAGTCGTCCGTGGCGGCATTGGGGCGATGGTCATCGGGGGCGGCGGCATCTGTGGGTTGGCGATCTGGCCGTGCCTGGGAGACATAGGGCAGTTCAATGGCAAAACAACTGCCGACCCCCAGTTCGCTGGTGAGCTCCACCTGACCGCCATGGAGTTCCACAATTTGTTTAACGAGGGCCAGCCCCAGCCCCGTGCCAGGCTGTTTGCGGTTAAGGGCGCTATCAATTTGAACGAAGGGTTTGAACAGCTTAGCGATATTTTCGGGGGCAATGCCAATACCTGTATCTTCGATGGTCAAGCGCAGGAAGGGCGGCCCAGAGGTCTCCGCCGCTGGGGGCACCTGCGAAACGCGGAGGGTAATGATCCCCCCTTCTAGGGTGAATTTCACCGCGTTATTGAGCAGGTTGAGCAAGACTTGCCGCATCCGAATTTCATCGACCCATATTTCGGGCAAATGGGCCGGAATGTCGGTGTTGAGCTGGATGTTTTTCTTGAAGGCTTGCTGCTTCACAAAGGCAAGGCTGGAAGCACAGATCTGATCTATCGAAACGTAGGTGCAATCGAGGGTAATTTGCCCCGACTCGATTTTGGCGACATCCAGAATGTCATTAATCAAAGCCAGCAGGTGATTGGCGCTTTTTTCGACGGTGCCCAAGGCGTAGAGTTGTCGCTCATTGACGATGCCAAACACCTCTTCCTGAAGCCCCTCCGTCATGCCTAGGATGGCATTTAGGGGGGTGCGTAGCTCGTGGCTCATGTTAGCCAAAAACTCGTCCTTGAGGCGGGTGGCCCGTTCTAGCTCGGTGTTGGTGCGGCGCAGTTCCTCCTCTGCCGCTTTGCGATCACTGATGTCTTGGCACACACATATCAGTAGGTTATCTGCCGCAAAGGTGAGCGATAACTGCTCTGGGAAGGTCGTGCCATCCTTGCGGGTGGCCGTTGCCTCGCCCTGCCAGGATTTTTGCTCTAGCAACACTGGAAAAACCTCTCGATCAAAGCGTTCTAGCTCTGCCGGAGAATACAGGATTGCCCACCCCTGGCCGATTAGGTCGGCGGCGGATTCATAGCCAAACATCTTGGCGTGGGATGAATTGAGGTAGAGGTATCGCCCATCCTGAAGAATGGCAATACCATCCACAGCCGCCTCGATAGCCGCTAACTGGCGCTGAAGAGCCAGCTCAGCGTTGCGTCGGTCGGTCACATCTTGGTAGGTGCCCAAAATCCCGATAATCTCCCCGGCCAAATTGCGCAGCGGGAGCTTGCTCGTTTCCACCCAGATCTCTCCCTCTCCATGCTGATGCTGGGTTTCGAGGATCCCTAGCCTGGCTTCGCCACTCTCCATCACAGCATGGTCATCGGCACGGTAGAGTTCTGCCTCGGTTTCGTTCCAGGGCAGATCGAAATCATCTTTACCGACTAATTCTGTGGGTTCCCTCAGTCCTGCATCCCGCACAAACCGTTGGTTGGCTCCTAGGTAGGTGGAGTTCACGTCTTTCCAAAACACCCGGAGCGGCACCGTATCGAGCACTGTTTGCAGGAACTGCCGAGACTCTTGCAGCGCCGTTTCGGCCACGCGGCGCAGGCGATCCTGGCGATAGCCCTCAATCAGGTTGCTACAGGTCACGAGCAGCGGGTTGAGGGTGGTCACCAGATCTTCGGTGTAGCCACCGGGGCGGTTGGCAATTCCCACCATGCCAATGAGGGTCGATCCGCTATAGAAGGGCAACCCCAAAAAGGCATTTAGCGGAGGGTGCCCATGGGGGATGCCGCCTCGGCGGGAATCGGTGCTGGGACTGTTGGCGATGACGGGTTTGCCCGTCATGATGGTGGCCCCAAACAGGGTGCTCATGTTGGTAAATTCCATGCCCTGTTCATAGTTGTCTTCGTAGAATTTTTGGGTGATCTCATCCCAGGCAATGTTGGTAATGCTGTGGGCTTTGAGATAGGGAACCCCACGAATTTTCATGAAGCTTTCTTCCATGGTGGCGGTTCCATCCTCCCGGAACAGCACCTCACCAATGAAGCCATACTCGCTATCGGTGAAGTCTAATAAGGTCGCCAACAGCCCTTCAAAAATTTCTAGGCGGTTTTGGGCGGTAATAAACTGCGACTGGGCCTGGGTAATGCCCTGGAGCAGTTGAAGGTTTTCTTGCAGCAGCAGTTGAGATTGCTTGCGCTCGGTAATGTCAAACCGCACCGCCAGGTAGCGCTCTGGCTTGCCGTCCATATCCAAAAACGGCACGATGGTGCTGCTCACCCAATACAGCCTGCCATCCTTGGCCCGGTTGCACACTTCGCCCCGCCAGGTTTTGCCCTGCTTAATGGTGTTCCACAGGTCGGCAAAGAAGCTGGGGGGATGAACGTTAGAATTGACTAGGCGATGGGTTTTGCCAATGGCTTCGGCCTCGCTATAGCCCGAAATTTCGACAAACCGTTGGTTGACGTAGGTAATCACACCCGCCGCATCGGTAATGGCCACAATGGCGGCTTCGTCTAGCCCCAGCTTAAACCCAGCCAGTTCTTGCAGGAGGCGTTGACGCTCTTGCTCGGCCTGGCGGCGATCGGTAACATCCTGCATGACCGCCAGAACATTGGTTGGCCCATCGGTGGTGGGCAGTAGGGAGGTGGTTATGGATAGGGTGCGATCACTGCCATCACGGTGGCGAATGATCCATTCCTCGGACAGGATATGATCCCCAGCGCGCATGGCGTTCATGCGGACAATGGCCCGATCCCTGAGCGCTGGATCGGGGTAGAGCGTTTGATACCAGCCCAGTTCGTTAATTTCGGCTTGGGTATAGCCCGTAATCACCTCCATTTGGGGATTCCAGATGGTGAACTCAACAAAGGGAAACTCTGGGCAGGCATGACACACACACAGCCCTTCCGCCAGGTTTTCCAAAATTAAGGTACGGAAGGCGTTTTCCGCCTGGATCGCTTCTTCGGCCAACTTACGATCCGTGATATCGGTGATCATGGCCATCGCCCCAACATAGTGCCCAGTCTCATCAAACAGGGGAGTCGCCGAGGAGATCGTCCATAGGGTGGTGCCGTCGCGCCGCAAAAGCGGCAGCTCGTTGGTCTCGGAGAAGCCAGATTGTCGCCGTTGGAGCAGCTCTTGGATATGGGGATGTAATGAAGGAAGGAAGAAATCAAACAACGAGCGCCCTTCCATTTCCTCCGCTGTGTAGCCCAGCATCTTGAGTAAGGCATCGTTCCCAAATTGATGCTTTGCTTCTGCATCAATGGTCCAAATGCCCTCCTGGGCAGTTTCGATAATCTGGCGGTATTTGGCTTCGGTGTCTCGCAGGGCTTGTTCGGCGGTTTTTTTGGCGGTAATATCTCGCAAAATAGCGCGGGTGGAAACGGGGCGCTGGTTCCCCTGGGCATCTACATCAACCCGACAGTTGATGCTCCCTTCTACTACCACAAGCCGCCCCGACTGGTGAATAAAGGTGAGTTCCACCTGTTCCAGTTGGGTAATCGTGCCAGCCCGCATTTGTTCGAGCACCTGTTGGCAATGGGCTGTACAGTGGGGCGCTAACACATCAAACAGGGTGAGATGATCCACCTCGGCAGCGGTGTAGCCCAGCACCTCGCGCCACGCCCGATTGACAAACTCAAACTGCCCAGTGTTCACATCCACCATCTGGATCAGGTCGTTGGCGTTGTCTAAAAAGTCTTGCAGAAGAGTTTCCCGTTCGACCAGTTCGGCGGTGCGCTGGGCAACGCGGGTTTCTAGATCGGCGTTGAGTTGTTCTAGCGCCTGGGCGGTGACGAGGCGTTCTAGCTCGGCTCCGGCGCGGGCCGCAAAAATAGAGAGCAGGGTTTCCGTCCAGGCCGGATCCGCTAGGGGGCGGTCGTGGAGGATACAGAGGTTGCCCGTGGCTTCCCCCGCTGCATTGCGCAGGCCAACCCCCAGGTAGCTTTCGGCATCTAATTCGGCAAAGACGGAATGGTCAGGATACAGTGCTTGGAGGTTGGCAGGATGGCAGCAACGCCCCGTTTGCAACGACTGACGGCAACAGGGAACAGCCTCGTAGGGCAAGAACAGCGGGGGACGCAGCTCGCCATCGGCATAGAAGGCGAGCACCTGAAACCCTGCTTCCAGGGCTTGGGACACCACCACATAGCGAATGCCCAAGGCTTCGGCAATGTGGCGCACCAAGGCCGGAAAAAACTCTTGCCCGGTGAAGGCGGCTGTGCCCTCAACGACATGG
>CAZWNR010000316.1:0-5496 GCA_964635665.1 uncultured bacterium
GTCAGTAGGATGTGTTAGGCCACGCCATAACGCATAACGCCTTGACCAGCATGGCCTACACTCCGCTAACCCATCCAACAGAGGGGCTTATACCAAATCCGAATCCTATAACCCCGATTCCCAAAAGGCAAACTCGTAGGGTGCATTCGCGGCTATTCCCTATCTGGCAATACTTTCCCCCCCTTTTGATTAGCCGCAATGCACCATCAGAGAATCGAGTCTAGCCAAGCAGGCCTTGGTATGCTTTAGCGCCCTTTGAGGGGTAGGTCGGCGTTGATGGCGTCCATTTCCCGCTGTTCTAGGCCGTTGACCTCCTGGATGTAACGCACCAGGAGCGCCTGGAGGCGGGGTTCGTAGAAGCGATGCAGGCTGTAGTTGGGGGTGGCCGGGAAGCCGCGCCGTTTTTTGTGGCGTCCGCCTGCACCGGGGTCGAAAATTTGGATGCCGTTGGCGATGCCCCACTCAATGGGGGCGTAGTAGCAGGCGTTGAAATGCAGGTTGTTTAGCTCCACCTTAGAGCCCCAGTAGCGACCGTAGAGGCGATCCCCCTTGGTCAAACAAAAGGACATGCCGACCGGATCGTCATCATCTTCGCAGAAGGCGGCAAACAGCACCATGCGGTGGCGATAGTTGTGGTGAATCAGGTTAAAAAACTTGCGGGTGAGGTACTTGCTGCCCCACCAGCCAAACTTATCGCAGGTGTCGGCATAGTAGTCGTACATGCGGTTGCAGAGGGTGTGGGTGATAGCGTCTCCGCTGATCACCTCCAGGCGCAGACCCGCCGTGTCCACCGATTTGCGTTCTCGCTTGATGTTCCGCCGCTGGTTGGCGTTGAAGATGTTGAGGTAATCATCAAAGTCTTGAAAACCCTGGTTTTGCCAGATGTAGCTGTGGTGCAGCCATTGGGAAAAGCCCAGGGCCGCCATCCGTTCCCGCCACGCTGGATCCGCATAGAGAAAATGACAGCCGGAAATATCGTTGCGCACACAGAAGCCGTCGATGGCCTCCACCATGGCCCGCGTAACCATGGCTTCGTCCTCATCGGGGGCGATCAGGAATTGATAGCCCTCCGCCGGAGTGAAGGGCGACATTCCCAACAGCTTCGGGTAGTAGTTCACCCCCAGCCGATCCGCCAGATCTGCCCACTGATGGTCAAACACAAATTCGCCGTAGCTGTGGCCCTTGAGGTACATCGGCGCGGCCCCCACCAGGGTTTTGCCGCGCCAAAGCGTCAGGTGACAGGGCTGCCATCCGGCATTGGCCACCGCACTGCCCGACTGCTCCATATTGTGGAGCCAGTTCCACTCTAAAAAGGGCGTCGCCAGGGGCAGAGCCAGGGCATCCCATGCGGCCTCCGGCACCTCCTCAATCTGTCGAATCCAGGTAGCAGTGAGCTGGGGCGTAGGGGGGTAGCTCATGGGAGTCGATAACCATTTTCCCTGACACCGTAACCAATTCAGCCCTAGAAAACAAGGGCGCTGAGTCTATCCCAGCCATTGCCGCGTCCCCATCCCTGCCAACCGCCATGATTCAATGGCTCCCTGCCCCTGTGGCATCATGGGGTGTCGATTAGGCTGTCGATTTCACCCGCGAGGGAACCGTCGATGGCCCGATCCACTCAATTGCCAAGGGAACCGCTGTGGACGCTATGGGTAGACGAAGGGGCGAGGGCTGGACAACGCTGGAGCCGGATAGGTCGCGTGGATTAGGGGCGCTGCTGGTGGGCGGGCTAATCTATCGCACCGTGGTAGCGATCTGGCTGCTGCCCGGATTTGACGAAGCCTACTACTACCTCTACAGCCGCCACCTGAACTGGAGCTATTTTGACCATCCGGTGATGGTGGCCCTCACCACGGGGTTGGGCTGGTGGACGACGGGGATGATCTCGCCGCTGACGATTCGGGTGGGGGCGCTGCTGCTGTATGGCCTCAGTCTGATGCTGCTCTACCTAGCGGCAAGGCGAATGCACAGCCCAGCGGTGGGCCAAATGACCATGGCCTTGGGGACCTTGATCCCCCTAATTGTGATCTCCTTCGGCATTCTCACCTCGCCGGATAACGGCCTGATGCTGTTTTGGAGTGCCACACTGCTGGTGGCCCTGTGGGAGTTTTTCCCCAACCGTCGCCGCCTCAACCACTATGGCGTGATTGGGAACGCCTACATTCCCACCTGGCGGGTGGCGCTGCTGGGCGGGTTGGTGGGCTTGGCCTGTATCAGCAAGTACCACGGCTTCATTCTGGGGCTGGGGCTGGTGGGGTTTTGCCTCAGTCGCAAACCCTACCGCAGGGTGTTTCAATCGCCCTGGCTGGTGGCGGCGGTGGGGTGCTTTATGGTCGCACTCTTTCCGCTGCTGTACTGGAATGCCCAGCACGACTGGATTTCCTTCCGCTTCCACCTGGGGATGCGCTTTGATGGCGGCACGGACGAACCTAGCCCCTTTCGGTTTGGGCAGATGGTGGGCTACTGGTTGTTGTCCAACGTCTATCTCTTCCCGCTGTTTGGCCTGCCCCTGTGGTGGGTAACGCTGCGCCAAACCGGGCAGCAGGTGTTGATGGCCTTCACCCCCAGTTGGGATGCCCAGGAAGCCCAGGGGAGGGATCAGTTGGCGCTGGTGCTTTGGCTTTCTTTGCCGATTGTGCTGCTGTTTACGGTGCTGGGCGGCAAGCAACAGATTTTCCCGGCTTGGCCCGCCCCTGGCTATTGGGGATTGCTGATTTTGCTCGGTGCCCAGGCGGTGCTTTGGCAGCGGCGCAGACCTCGCCTAATCCAGCGATTGCTGTGGGGTTCTGGGATATTTTTAGCCATTCTCTCCGTGGTTGCCCTGCTGCATTTGCAACTGGGCTTTCTACAACAGCCCAGCCGCTATGCCCCCTTCGGCGGGCTGATTCCCGTGGAACAGGACGGCTCCACAGAACTAATCGACACCCTGCAACTGCGCCGCCTGATCGCCGAAGATCCCCAACTTCAGGCCACCCTAACCGAGGTGGGCTTTATCTTCACCAACGAGTACTACCTGGGCGGCTATTTCGATATGGCCATCTACCCCCTGCGCGATGTGCCCGTCACCGCCTTCAGCCAAGACCCCAGGGGCTTTGCCTTCTGGTTCAACCAAACCGACTGGCTAGGCCAAGATGCCCTTTATATGACCCTCGACCGCTTCGCCCAAAAGCCCGATATTCTGGCCCAATACCAACCCCTTTTTGATACCATTGAACCCCTCACGACCCTGGATTTACGACGGGGGGGTGAGGTCACCGAAACCATCCACATTTTCAAAGCCAGCGGCTTCAGCCAGCGCTACATTTATCCCTACTAAATCGAATGGGGACACACCTCAACGTTCAGGTTGGCTACCCTCACTCCAAGCCCCCGCCCAAGTTGGTTTACTGCCTATATACACCTTGCAACTGCCGCAACAGAGCGAAGACCACCCCTGTGATCGCGCCCCATAGGGGCCGCCTGAGAGAGCGAAGGATAAACGCGGCAAGGCTTGGCTTTAACGTGGGGTCTAGGCCTGGGTCAGTCAAACCGTCCCACCATTGGTTGTGTGAAGCCTACTTCATAGAAACTTGACTGGCCTTAATATTTTCTACCAAATTCTCGCTAAAGCTTAAGTATAAACACGGAAAATTCAGACACCCTACTATAGTCTTGATGAAGTAGGGAATCCAATTTTCTTAGCTCATCCTAACTGGTGATTCAGTGGGGATACACGCTAGATAAGACATTATTGAAAGATATTGATCAAGAAAAAAGAACGCATCGATAGCAGGGCCGTTTATCTGTGCTGTTATATAGACTAAATCTCTCGTCAGTAATTGTACGACCTTGAGACTCTAGCGTCCAAAATCTATTCCAAGCTATTTTTTATAGGGGTTTCACCCCTCTTAAGAGATTTTCAACCCTTCGCTAAGGTAAAGGTATCGAAGCATAGAACTGGGTGAACGTTCAGATCTTTGCGGTCAGTCTGGCTTTCCGTACATGGGATGACACGAGGCCAGGTTGATCTGTGTCTACCCTCGGCTTTGGCCAGGACAGACGGTTTTAGAGGTAGCCCAGTTAGTCTAAGTAGGGTGCTCAAAATGTCACGGGATGCACTGATTGTTGGCATTAACATTTATCAACACCTGCCCAGCCTGCGGGCCCCCGCCAACGATGCCGAGTCAGTTGCTCGTTGCCTTGAAAGCTTTGGAGAATGTAGAGTTTTGCGGATGCCGGAGGCGATTCGTCACAAAAAGCCGACCATCAGCCCCCAGGCAGCGGTGACCACCAAGATGCTAGAGGAGGCACTGGTTCGCCTCTTTAAGCCGACGGGTAAAAATATTCCCCAGACCGCCATTTTTTACTATTCTGGCCACGGCCTCCAGCGCAACGCTGGGATTCAAGAGGGCTATTTAGCCACCAGCGAGGCCAACCCAGCCGCAGGGCAATACGGGCTATCGATGTATTGGCTGCGGCGATTGCTTCAAGAAAGCCCTGTCCGTCAGCGGATTATTATCCTAGACTGCTGCAACAGCGGTGAGTTTCTCAATGTGCTAGAGGCCGACCCAGGGGCGCGGTCGGGCACGGATCGCCTCTTTATGGCCGCCTCGCGGGAGTATGAGGAGGCCTACGAATCCCTAGAGGGGCATCACAGTGTGTTTACCCAAGCCCTGCTATCGGGGCTGAACCCCTACAAGGTCAAGGGCGGCGTGGTCAATGGCCATTCCCTCACCCACGCCGTCAATCGTCAGCTGAAAGGAGAGCTTCAACAACCTCTGTTTGAAAGTTCTGGCGGCGAGATCGTGCTGACCCGGTTGTCTGGTACAACCTCCGCCATTCAGTCCTCTAAGGTCACTACCCTGGATCGGCTGAAGCACCTCAGCTATGGCTTTTGTCCCTTCCAGGGGCAAACTCCCTTTGAGTCCTCCCACGCCAGCCTCTTCTTTGGGCGCGAGGGAATCACCTCCGCTCTGCTAGATCAGGTGCGGCAGGAACGGTTTTGTGCCCTTGTCGGCCCATCAGGATGTGGTAAAACCTCCATTCTGCAGGCAGGACTGGTACCTGCCCTACAGCGGCAACGTCAGGTCGATCAGGCCCCCCTGTGGGATGTGCGGTATCTGACCCCTGGCCCTAGCCCACTTAAGGCCTTGGCCGAGGTCTTTGTCGATCCAGGGGTCAAGGGAATCCAGCGGGCGGAGCAGATACGCCAAGCCGAGTCTTTTTTGCACCATGGCGGCGAGGGGATGATCCAACTGGTGCAGGCCATTGCCCAACCCGATGACAATCAACCCCATCGCTCCCCGCAGGTGGTGCTGATTGTTGATCAGTTTGAGGATCTGCTACGCCCCCCCGCCTATCCCGGTCTAGACGGGGATCAACGAGCCGTACTGGATTGCCTCATGGCCGTCATCCAACAGCCCCACTTACCCATCCATGTGGTGATTGGGCTACGGGCTAACCATCTGCGGGATCTTCAGCACTTTCCTGAGGTTTATGCCCTGGTGTCCGAGCACG
>CAZWNR010000317.1:0-3111 GCA_964635665.1 uncultured bacterium
CCCCATGGGCACCTCCGCCGTGGCCCACAAGCCCGCCCCAGAGGGGAAGACGTAGGAGCTAACGGCTTGCTCGGCCATTAGCGAACCGGGCACATGCTGGATGGAACCAGCAACGTTGACGGCACCGCCCACCTGTTGAATCGATCCGGCGACGTGCTGCACCGAACCCGCCACATGCTGAATGGAACCAGCGACCTGCTGAATCGACCCAGCAACGTGCTGGCCAGAACCAGGAACGTGCTGCATGGAGCCATAGAGAGAACCCGCCACCCGTTGGGCTTCGCTGTCTTTGGTCATGGCATACATGCGGTCGTAGATGCCCTGGGCGGCTCCGGCGCGGCTGGGGTGGCGCAGGGCCATCAGGGTCTTGCCGCGCAGATCGGCCTGCCAATCCACGGTCATAAAGTGGTCTTCAATCCAGTCGGAGGGGTAGACCGGGGGAATGTGGACGGGTAGGGAACGGGCTAGCACCAGCCAGCGGCCATCGTTGCAGAGGTAGCCAATTTCCGCCACATAGTCGCGGTCGCTGACGGTGATGGGCAGGTACCAATCCCGCGCCATTTCGTCGCACTCGTACTGTTGCAGGCTGTGGGGGGCTTGGTAGCTGAGGTCAATGTCGGTGACATCGTAGAACCGCAGGGCCAGCCGAGCACCCCCCTGTCGCCGCAGGTCATCCTTATGTTCGGCAGGAATATCCCAATAGGCGTAGGCCCACTGGGGATCACGGGGCATCAGCACAATGCGGCTCTCGCCATAGCCGCTGGGCAGGTCGGGCAGCCCCTCATCTACCGAAGTGAGCGCCTCCAAAGGGGGCAGATCAGGGGCCATGTACTTTGACGCTTCAACCTGGGTTTGGGCCGCAGCGGCGGAAGTCACCACACTGGGGGCCGGAATTTGTCCTCGCTGGGCATCAATGGCCCGAATCGCGTCGATTAGCTCGGTTTTGCGCATCCGGCTGTAGCGAGACACCTCATATTCGCTAGCAACTTTGCGAAGCTGCCGCAGGGTCATGTCTTCTAAGGGAGGGCGTTGCTGGGACATAGGCCAATCTTCTCCTCAGGGAAATTATCACAACAGAGGTCACCGCCGATCTCAAAGCCTCACCTCCCGAGCCAAGGGATTGCCTATGCAAACGCTCTGACAGAGGAAGTTGGGGATCAAGACTTGCCCGTCACTATGGCAAAAAAGAAACCGGGGATCAAGCCTCTAGCAAGGCTTTTTGGGCCTTCCTAGCGACAGAATCGGGGTTTGGGGATCATTTTTGTCAGGATTTCATAACATTACGATCCCCATAAGCATAATTACGTCATCAGTTCACAACATTGCGATCTCCGTTTGCATCGCCACCGAGGCCAAAGGGGTACCGTTCTCTAGGGCTGGCCTCACCTATCCCCACGGGTTAGAGGGAGGGTATATGCTGGTTGAGGTTTGTCGCGGTGGTCTATGCAGCCAGAATCCACAGAGACTATGGATGAGGTTTTGACGGATGAGGGGACCTCTGAGGTCGCCTCTCCAGGAGCGGGGCGAGGAGTGATTAGTCGCCTCTTGCCGCCCGCCATTCGGCTGTGGCTGCACACCCAACTGGATCACATTGAGGGGCTGGAGTTTCGCCTAGAGGGGAAGGATCGGCAAATTCTGTCGGGCCATATTCCCCAGGTCTGTCTGTCGGCCCAGCAGGCGGTGTATCGGGGGCTGCACGTCAGTCGGGTGGCGGTGGCAGCCAAGGACATTCGGGTCAACCTGGGCCAGGTGGTGCGGGGCAAACCCCTGCGATTGCTGCAAGCCTTCCCTGTAGAAGGGCGGGTATCCCTGCGTATCGAGGATGTGCGGGCTTCTCTCCATGCGCCGCTGCTGGATCAGGGGTTGCAGGATATCTTTCAGCGCTGGGCACAGGCTCCCACGGAATCAGCCTCCGATGGTGATGTGCTGGAACATTTGACCACCCTGCCCCCCGCCACCCAGCTTACGGATATTGCCCTTGGCGATGGCACCCTCGCCCTCACCTGGGCGCTGGATGCAGCGACGGAGAAGCAACTCCGGCTGCACACCCACCTTGCGATCCAGGATGGGCGCTATTTGTCCTTAGAACAAACCGAGGTGCAGGTGGGCCAGGGGGGAGTCTGGTCGGCCCCAACCCCCTTAGACGATGTGGTGATGGACTTGGGAACCGAGGCCCAGATCCATCATCTGGCCGTGACACCCCAAGCCATTGAAATGGAAGGCATGGTACGAGTCATTCCCTAGGTTTTTTAGCCGTACGCCAGGGGAGCCAAACCCAGGTAACGCAGCCCTTGGGGGGTAATCTCAAACCGACAGGGCAACACCTGCACCCCCGCCGCCATCGCCTGCCGCAGCAGGTTGCCATAGGTGGGGTCTGCCTCGTCGCCGGGGGCAAAATCGGTGCAGTCGCCTCGGTTAATGAAATACACCATGGCGGCCTTGGCGGTGGGGATCAGATCCGTCAGTTCCCGAAGGTGCTTTTGGCCACGGGTGGTGACGGTATCGGGGAACAGGGCCAGGGTGCCCTTGGCCCAGGTGGTGTTTTTGATTTCGATGTAGGTGGGCGGCGATCCATCCTGCCGCGACACCACAAAATCAATCCGGCTTTTGCCATCGTGGCCGTAGCGTACCTCTGGCTGAATGGTGTCGTAATCCCCCAGTTCGGGGATGAGCCGCGCCTCTAGCACCGATTTCATCGCCCGGTTGGGCAGGGCCGTATTGGTGCCCGCCCAGGTGGGGACGGTGTCGTTCACCTCGGCCAATTCCCAGGTGTAGGCCAGCTTGCGTTTGGGGCTGGGGTTGTGGGAGACCATCACCCGTCCGCCGATGTGGCAAATGCCCGTCATTGGCCCGGTGTTGGGGCAGTGGGCGGTGATTACCTCGCCGCTGTCGAGTTCAATATCGGCAAAAAATCGCTTGTAGCGCTTTAGCAAGGTGCCACCCTGAAGCGGCGGAAAAGGATAAAACCAGGCAGAGGTGGCCATAGGGCAAGACAACAATCACGGGGGCAACGGGTCATGGATTACCCTAGCAGAAACCTCGATGGCTAAAGCGTTTTAGCAATAGAGGGAACTTTAATGGAGCCTTGGACTAGAAGTCCAAAGCTCAAAG
>CAZWNR010000317.1:3211-5482 GCA_964635665.1 uncultured bacterium
TTAGCAATAGAGGGAACTTTAATGGAGCCTTGGACTAGAAGTCCAAAGCTCAAAGATGAAATCCTCTAAACAGGATTGGGAGCTGAGCCAGCCAGTCTGCTTCAGCAGACTTTCGCGATCAGCCAGGGAGTTCACTCCCTGGTGGGTGCAGCCGGAGGTTCAAATTTGCAAAACACCCGCGATAGATCAGTGGGGAGATCTGTGGGCGAACGTCCTCCCCATTCGCCGTTCGATTAGGTATCCTGTAGGCGATTGCGGCCTGTCATTCCGTCGTTAGGAGCACCCCACCATGAGCTTACTGGGCAATATTATCTGGCTAATTTTTGGAGGCTTCCTCGCGGGGCTAGGCTACATTCTGGGCGGGTTGCTGCTCTGCCTCACCATCATTGGCATTCCCTTTGGCCTGCAAGCGATTAAGCTGGGCACCGCCACCATGACCCCCTTTGGCCGCCAAATTGTGGAGGACGAAAACCCCAACAGCATCCTCAAAATTATCTTCAACGTGTTGTGGATGATCTTTGTGGGCTGGGAAATTGCCGTCATGCACCTGGTTCACGCCGCGATTCTAGCCATTACTATCATCGGCTTACCCTTTGCCAAACAGCATGTCAAGCTGATCGTGATGGCGCTGTTTCCCTTTGGCCGAAGCTTCCAGCGCATCGACTAAGCATGATTTTCCCTTTTGATCATGACTTCCTCCCCAGCCCCACCCTCCCAGCCATTTCCCTGCGATGAAGCCCTGCGGCGGCTGATGGCCCAGGCCCAAATCCCCAGCTATCGGGCCTTGAGTCAACAATCTGGGCTTTCCCGTTCTACCCTAAATCACCTGCGGCAAGGGCAGGTGGATCGGCTACGGGTAGGCACCGTGCAACGGCTCAGCCAAACCTTGGGGGTATCGGTGGCGGATCTGATTGCGCAGTTTACCGGTGCCGGAACACATTCAGAAGCGGCAAATCCAGAATCCACATCACCCGTCCCTTCAGAATCCCCCCCAATCGCCAACACCACCGCGACCATCGCTGCCCTGCGCCAAGAGTATGATCGGCTTCAGCAGCAAATGGCCTGTCAAGAACAAACCCTGCGGCAGCAGGTGCAGCGGGAAGCCCTCACCGTGATGGAATCCTGGCTGCTAATGTGGCCCAATGCGGCCCAGGCGGCTCAAGATAAGCCCGATTTGCTTGCCAGCAAGATTATTCCCCTCGCCCGCCCCCTACAAGCGTTGCTGCAAACCTGGGCGGTGCGGCCCATTGGCACCCTGGGAGAAGTGGTGTCCTACGATCCACAACGGCACCAATCAGATCGTTCTGTACAACCTGGCCAATCGGTACGCATTCGCCATCTGGGCTACTGGCACGGGGATCGTCTGCTCCATCGGGCCAAGGTTGTCCCCGTGGAGGACGGCTAAATTCTGAACCCGTAGAGGAGGGCTAAACCCTAGGGAGAACCGCCATTCCGTGGAAGTACAGCCCTCGTTTCGTAAAGCTACGCATAGAATGGGCGAAGAAATGTGAAATTTTAGGTTTTCTTCCGTTGGAATACAGATCTTGGTAACGGTTTGGGGAATGATAGGGGCGGGTAAGTCGAGAACCGGGCAAGCCCACCCAAACAGCCTGCTATACAGAACCCCACCTTCTAGCTGAACCTTCTATACTGAAGCTGCTCCTGGCCCCTTGGGTCAGGAGTTATGCTTTTAAAGCTTATTTCTGGTTTCGTCCTCACGTTTAGGAGACTTGGATGTCTCGTTGGCTGCCCTCGGTCTCCGCTATGGTACCCGCCCCGTTGTTGGTGATGGGGTCGATGGTATCCATTCAGTTTGGGGCCACCCTGGCCAAGAGTTTGTTTAGCCAAGTGGGGCCGTTGGGCATGGTCACCCTGCGGGTGGGACTGGCGGCGGTGGTGTTGATGGCGTGGCATCGGCCTCGGCTGCGGGGGCATTCCCCAGCCGACTATCGGCTCTTGGTCGTCTTTGGTCTTTCCATGGCGATGATGAACAGCCTGTTCTACCTCTCCATTGCCCGCATTCCCACAGGGGTATCGGTGGCCATTGAATTTTCCGGGCCGCTGCTGGTGGCGCTGCTGCATTCCCGCCGCTGGATCGATGGCCTATGGGTGGCTCTGGCTGCCGTGGGCGTGGTGCTGCTGTCGCCCCTGCACACCGACAACCTCGACCCCTGGGGGGTGGCCTTTGCCCTGCTGGCTGGCGTGGCCTGGGGCGGCTATATTGTGCTGTCGGCCCGCATGGGGAAAGCCTTTCGGGGCTGGGATGGCTTG
>CAZWNR010000318.1:0-5442 GCA_964635665.1 uncultured bacterium
CTAGAAGTCCTTGACTCAAAGCCAAAATCCTCTAAAGAGGATTGGAAGGGAGGGCAGGCATCGGTGAATTTCCTTGTTTCCCTTGATCCTTGGTCTACCGGCGGGGGTTAGCCTTCGCGGGAAGGATAGATCCGCATCTCTGCATGGGCGCATGATCCTGTCCTGTCAAGACTCCGGGTTGCCGTAACGCCAAATCCTGCTTGGCTAACCCCATCCGATCAGCTTTGCATCCCTAAGCCCGCTTACTCTGTCTCCGATTCCTCTCCCTTTTCTGGTTTCAGCAGGGGGAAGGCAATCACATCGCGGATACTGGCGCTGTCGGTGAGCAGCATCACCAGGCGGTCGATGCCGATGCCTTCGCCGCAGGTGGGGGGCATGCCGTGTTCTAGGGCGGTGAGGAAGTCCTCGTCTACCCCGGTGGCTTCTACGTCTCCAGCGGCCTTGCGGGCGGCTTGCAGCTCAAAGCGGTGGCGTTGGTCGATGGGGTCAGTCAACTCCGAGAAGCCGTTGGCGGTTTCCCGTCCGGCTACGAACAGCTCAAAGCGTTCTACCACACCGGGTTTACTGCGGTGGGGCTTGGAGAGGGGCGAAATTTCCACGGGATGATCGATCAAAAACGTCGGCTGAATCAAGGTTTCTTCGATTTTTTGCTCAAATACCTCGTTCAGCAGCTTACCGATGGAGTCGCAGTCGTCTACCCCGTGCAGGTTGAGGGGCTTCACCGCCGCCTTAGCCTCCTCCAGGGTCGCAAACCCATGGAAATCCAGGCCCGTGTGTTCTTTGACAAGGTCGTGCATGGAAATCCGCTTCCAGGGGGGCGTCAGGTCAATATCCACCCCTTGATAGGTAATTTGAGTTGTCCCCAAAATGTCCTTAGCCAGGGTCGCCACCAAGTCCTCGGTGAGATCTATAAAGTCGTGATAGTCGGCGTAGGCTTGGTAGAATTCTACGCTGGTAAACTCGGGGTTGTGGCGGGTAGAAACGCCCTCGTTGCGGAAGATGCGGCCAATTTCAAACACTTTTTCAAAGCCGCCCACCACCAAGCGCTTTAGGTGTAGTTCCGTGGCAATGCGGAGATACAATTCCATATCCAGGGTGTTGTGGTAGGTGATGAAGGGCCGTGCCTCGGCTCCCCCCGCCTCGCTTTGCAGCACCGGGGTTTCAATTTCCAAAAAGCCCCGGTCTTCTAAATAGCGGCGAATGCCCGTGGTAATCAGCGCCCGCTTGCGGAAGGTATCGCGCACGGTGGGGTTCACGATCAAATCCACATAGCGCTGACGGTAGCGCTTGGCCACGTCGGTTAACCCGTGCCACTTGTCGGGCAGGGGCAACAGCGCCTTGGTCAGCATGGCATAGCGCTGCACCTTCACCGATAGCTCGCCCTTATCCGTGCGCTTGATGGTGCCTGTTACGCCGATGATGTCGCCCACATCGGTGAGTTGTTTTAAATGATCAAAGGCTTTCTCGTCCTCGGCCCCCATGTGGTCTTGAATGGTGGTTTTGTCGAGGTAAAGCTGAATCGTGCCCGACTCGTCCTGCAAGCCAAAGAAGGCCAGCTTGCCAAACACCCGCCGCGCCAAAATCCGTCCGGCAATGGAAACCGCGTCTTCTACCTCTTCCCCAGCGGCCAGTTCGGCATACTTCTCCTGAAGCTGGGCGGTCTGGTGGGTGACATCCCAACGATAGGCAAAGGGATTTTGACCCATCTGCTTCAGGTCTTCTACCTTTTGCAGACGGGCGGCACGGATTTCTTCTAGGCTGGAGGCGCTTTGGCCAGAACGGGTAGCGTCGGAGGACATGGTTGACAGCGGCAAGGGTAGGGTTTGGGTAAACGGGTGGAATTCACAAACCTTCATTATAGGTACCTCGGTTCCCCTTTCCATCAATTCGGCCAGTGGGATACAGCACGCCATGGATAGCCTCTTTCCGTTCGCCCTGCAGGCGGTCACTCCTGAATGAGATCGACTCTCCAGGAATTTAAAGGATTCACTTCGATAGGGTTACCTGTAGCGGTTTGGGGCCGCTGTAGACAGAATGCAGGGTTAAGCTCGACAAGATAAATTTTTCCCAAGACTTTCGCGCTAATTCCTGGGTTACCGATAGGCTGTAGGCAATGTCTATCATTACTGGGGAGTCAACCCATGAGCAGTTTCAGTGCTGATCTACTCAGCCGCGACTATGAAGTTAAGATTGGCGATTACTTTAGCCGAGGCTGGGAAATTTTCAAATCCTATGCTTGGGGCTTTATTCTTTATACGCTAGTTCTTGGCTTAATTGCCGTACTTTTAAGTCAGTTGCCTGCCCCCCTAGGAACACGATCGGAAGAGGAGTTTGCTGGTGGCAACCTTATCTTCAACATTCTTTCCCCTGTCCTATCCGCAGGCTTTTACTTTGTCTCTTTTCAGGTCGCTCGCAATCGCCCTAAAAATTTCAGCGACTTCTTTAATGGCTTCAAGAAATTTTTGCCGCTGTTTTTAACTTCATTGGTGTCAGGGATTTTCATTTTCCTAGGAATGATTGCCCTGATTATTCCTGGGATATACCTGGCTGTTTCCTACATGTTTGCCCAACTCTTTGTTATCGACAAGAATATGAGTTTCTGGTCAGCCATGGAAACAAGCCGGAAACTCATTACCAAGCGCTGGTGGTCATTTTTGGGTTTGTCCATCGTTCTAAGTTTAATCATGATTCTTGGATTCTTGCTCCTTGGCGTAGGTGCACTAGTCGCTATTCCCCTAGCAACCTGCATTGTCACAGCGGCCTACGAAGATATTGTGGGCCTTAATTCTGTCGTTGAGGAACTGTAAGATCTATCGTTCGGGTAAAGCGCTTAGGGAATCCCAACCATTGCCTTTGGGTTTTCAGGGTTAACCTAAACATAGCGTTTTACCCAGGCGATTCAGACTATCAAGTTCATCTCCCCCATGACCGATACCCCCTCCCACTTCACCCCTGAAGAACTAGAGCGCTGGCGCTTTGGTCTATCCCAGGCCAATTTGAACAATGTGCTCTGCCATTGCCGCGATTGCGATGCCACCTGGATGGATTCCTCCGATGAGGCGATTTGTGCCTGCGGTAGCCGTCGGGTTGAGCACATTGCCTGTTGGCAATTTCCAGACGATTAGGATTGTTTAGGTGGCTGAATTGTCAGGACTACTGCACCACCTGGCGCATGTAGTTACCCCAAACGGCGGCGGCTTGGCCACTGCTGCCATTGGTGGGGGTATTGTCGTCATTGCCGAGCCAAATGCCCGTGGTGAGGCCGTAGCTGGGTAGGGTGCCCACATACCAGAGGTCGCGGTTGTCGTCGGTGGTTCCGGTTTTGCCGTGTTCCCCTAGGCCCAAGAAGGCGTTGCGGCCCGTGCCCCCCTGCACTACGCCCTGGAGCAAGCCGACCAGGGTGTTGGCAATGGCGGGGTCAACGGCGGGGCGATCCTCATCTCCGGCTTGGCCAAATTCGTAGACGACACGACAGGTGGAGGGGTCGTTGGGATTGGTGCAGTCGCTGCTGTCGAGGACGCGCACAACGCCGTGGGGGCGGTTCCACAGGCCATTGTTGGCCACCGCCGCAAAGGAACCGGTAATTTCTAGGGGTGTGACTTCGCTTTCCCCTAGCGTTAATCCCGGCGTGGCCCGCAGTTTGGAGGTAATCCCCAGGCGCTGGGCATTGTCGATGACGTTACCGAGTCCGGCTTCCTTGGCAATGCGCAGGGCTACCACGTTTTCCGAGAGCGCCATGCCCCGATACATATCCATGGGGGCAGACCCAGCCCGACAGCCCTCAAACCGCTGACCATTCCAGTTCATGGATTCGCAGGAGAAGGTGCGACTGGGGGGAATGCCCTGTTCTAGGGCGGCTCCGTAGGCAAAGAGCTTGAAGGTGGAACCGGGTTGGCGCAGGGCTTGGGAAGCACGGTTGAACTGGCTTTCGCCAAAATTTACGCCGCCCACCATGGCCCGAATTTCCCCGGAGGTGGTGTCCACCGTCACCACCGCGCCTTGGGAATAGCCGAGGGACGCGCCACGGGTAGACACATCCTCGGTGAGGGCATTTTCGGCGGCCTTTTGGAGGTCGAGATCTAGGCCCGTTTGCACCAGAAAGTTACCCTCCCGCGCCAGAGACTCCCCCAGGACGGTCTCTAGCTCCTGAAAAATATAGCTGTAGAAGTAGGGGGCGCGGGTGCTTTGTAGTTGGCGGGTGGCTTCGGGGCTAATTTCAATGCGGGAACGCCGCGCCCGGCGGCCTTCCTCCTGGGTGACCATGCCCAGGGCCACCATGCGCTCCAGAACGCGATCTCGGTAAAACACCGCCGCATCGTAGTCGGTGACGGGGTTGAAGGCGTTTGGCCCCGGCAAAATGCCCACCAAGGTGGCCGCTTCACTGAGGGTCAGATCCTTGGCCGATTTGGCAAAATAAAACTGGGCGGCATCCTCAAAGCCGTAGAGGTTTTCCCCCAGGTAGACCCGGTTCATGTAGGTGAGCAGCAGCTTGTTTTTGCTGTAGAAGGTCTCTAGCTTGAGGGCCACAATCGCCTCGCGAATTTTGCGGCCAGCGGAATCCTCGGTGCCCACATACTCTCGGTAAATGCTGCGGGCGAGCTGCTGGGTGATGGTGCTGCCCCCCTGACGAATGCCACCCCCTTGCAGGTTCACCACCACCGCCCGCAAAATCCCCAGCGGGTCAACCCCTAGGTGCCAGTAGTAGCGGGTATCCTCCGAGGCAATCAGGGCATCGGGCAGGTAGGGGGAGAAATCCGACATCCGCTGGAGTTCGCGGTGGGCCTGGTTGCGCTGTTCTCGCAGGGGCACCTGTACCCCGTCCTCCTCGGCGTAGATCATGACTGGCCCCTGTACCGAATCCGGCAGCGGATTCATCGGAATTTTGGGCCATTCAATCCCCACAATCCATAGACCCACGGCCAGGGAGACCCCGGTAAAGCCATAGAGCCCGTAGCGGGCGGTTTTGACGTACCAGGGCGGTGGGTCAATATAGCGCAGGGTAACGGCATCGGCCAGTTCCGCTGGCCCCAAGGTGTACACATCCCCATGGTTCATCACCACTCGGCTGAGGCGCTTTTTGCCGCGATAGATGCCGTTGGTGGAGTTGCGATCCTTCAGCACAAAGGGCTGCCCCGGACGGTTCACATCCCGCGTTAGGGTGGCGTGCACTTGGCTGACAATCGGGCTGGCCGCCACAATGTCGCACTGGGAAGAACTGCGTCCCATCACGTAGTGTTCCCCTAGCAAGGGATAGACGGTGGGCCGTCCGTCCACCACCACCTCCAACGCCGCCGCACGGGAACCGGGCTTTACCGACAGCTTGCCAAAGTCTACCTTGGCTTGAACCGCCTGAAACGCCTGGGTCACGGTTTTCAGCAGGGTGCGCGGAGGCGCAGGTGGGGGAGTGGGGGGAGGGGTAGAGTTTGGGTTCGTCATGGCAGG
>CAZWNR010000319.1:0-5440 GCA_964635665.1 uncultured bacterium
GGGAAGACCTCCCCCGACAGCAAAAAGGTGGTGGCATTGGGGCCAGCATTCATCATTAGGTTGAACACCAGAAATCCCGCTAACACCAGTCCCGTTTCGGCCCCGCTGCCCGCCGCCACCAGTCCCGCAGCAGCCAGCAACAGCAGCCCCACCGCCATACCCCCAAAGCCAAGAATTTGCAGGCGCATCCGCCCTAAACGTTCCACCAGGGCCACGGCGCAGAGAAAGCCAACGATCAAAGACACATCCACCAGGGCCGCCCCCTGGGCCGCGTTCATCTCCCGCATCAAGAAGTTAGTTTCCTGGGATAGGGCCAGCATGGCGATAATGACCGGGGTGAAGATGCCGATGCCGTAGGTGGCGATATCCTGCAAAAACCAGGGCAGCGAGGCCAATAGGGTGCTACGGCGATGGGTTGGCGTAAACAGCGTGGCCAGGGCGACGGGTTCGGTTTCTGGGGGCGGTTCCTCCTCGGCGGTGATGACGATGGCTTCGCCCAAAAGCTGGCTGGCTGCCTCGGAGGCTTCGGCATACTCGCCCCGGCTGATGTGGTAGCGGGGGCTTTCAAGCTGAACGCTCAGCCGCACCGCCGCCACAATCACCGCCAAAACCACCCCCACCCCCAGCATCCAGCGCCAGGCATACTGCACCGCCATAGGTTCCGGATCGGGATAGATCACCTGGAACAGAGTGATCACCCCCACCCCGGTCAGCGCCCCCAGCATGGCGCCCACCGCCTGAAAGGTGAAGGCTCCAATCACCAAACGCCCCCGGTAGCGGGCGGGCACGTTTTCGGTGATGTAGGCAACGCTGATCGGGTAGTCGGCCCCAATGGCCACCCCCACCAAAAACCGAAAGGCAATCAAAGAAGCGGCATTCCAGGCCAGGGCGGTGCCCGTTGTGGCCACCACAAACAGCAGCACATCGACGATCAGCATGGGTTTGCGGCCCACCCGGTCGGTGATTGGCCCCAGGGTGAGCGACCCCACTAGGGAACCCACCACCGCCGCCGTGGCTACCGCCCCTAAGGTAGCGGCATCCAGGCCAAAGTCTCGCTTGAGGAAGGGAATGGCGACCCCAATCACAAAAAAATCGAAGCCATCCAGGGCAATCAGCCCCGCCGAAAGCAGCCAGAGCAACCCCATGGCACGGGTCAGCCCTGCGCTGTCCAAGCGCTGCTCAAAGGATTGGGGAGGGATCGTTGCCGTCATTCCTCAGACTCCTTGGCCTTAGCCCCCTCGGCACCTTCAAATTGCAGCAGGCGGGTACTGGCCGCTAGGGCCAAAATCGAGAGGGGAATCACCAAATACGTCCACTCTAGACCCCGAAAGGAGAGCCGTTCCAGCAGCCCTTTGACAAACACGACCGTCAACAGCACAATCAACACTTCCATCAAGGTCTTTTTGAGGGTGCTGATGCCGCCTAGTTTTGTCCAGGTATTGGTGTCGGCGTCGGATTTTCCAAGCTGAATAAATAGCGAGTAAATGCCGTAGGCAAAATAGAGAAAGGCCAGCCCCACCAGGAATTCATCTAGACATTCTAAAAGCTCAATGGTGGCGAGTTCGGTGGTCGAAATGCGGCTCCCTTCGATTACCGCTTCCTCGGCGTGGATGACCAGCAAAAACGCCTTCCAGGTATTAATCGTGCCAATCCAAAACATGATCAAGGCCCCCGCCAAGGAGGAGATCACCGCCAGCACACTCATAAAGCGAGTCCAGCGGATGGCCATGACCAAACGGGGCATGGTCGTGGCAGGTTTGGAGGAAGGGGAATCGGTCATGAATCGGTCATGAATGGGTATAGGAAAACTCAGCGACGGCTACCAAAAGGCTTGCCCTAGCCCTGGGGCAAATTTTCGGACTGGTGGGTGTAGCTTTTCGCCAGAATATGGAGGCTGACCAGCAGCACCCACACAGGGAACAGCAGCATGACCCAGCCCAGATTATTGATGTAGCCAATTCTAAGCAGCATGATGGCGGCGAACCCAAAGCCCAAAAAGGCCGTCCAGCGGGGAATCACCCCCGTGCGTAGAAACAGGGTACAGCTAGAAATCATAAACACCCCGGCCATGCGAATGCTGTAGGTGCTGAGGGTTTCGCGGGCGATGAGGCGGCCTAGGTCGTAGGAATCGCCCATATCCACTTCGGGGAGGCGGCTGGTGAGCAAAAGTAGGCTGCCGGTCACCGCCGAACTGACAAACAGCATGGCCACAAACAGCAGGCCGCTGCCCAGAAACACGGTGGCAAAAAATTGATCCTCCCGCTCCCCCAGCACGTCGCGCACCACCCCCATAAACCACAGGAAGGCAATTCCAGCAAAGGGCACCAGGTTTAGGGCCAGCAGCACGGCGGGCGTTTGGCTCAGCAGCCCGCTCTCATTGCCTAGGGGCGTGGGTGGGGTCGCCAACAAGATCAGGACCGAACTGGTGATGAGCAAAACCGAAAACAAAATACCAGCGACGGCGGCAGCCTTGGGGGCTCTTAGGCGAGTGCGGGGGGGAAGCGGGGTATCTGGGGTCATGGGGGGAGCGTCGGGGTAAATGGCCATTATGGGTAGCCAAGATCCCAGGGGGCAGCCAAGATCCCAGGGTTTTTCCTCGCGGTGGTGCCATGGTTTATGGCTAGGCAAAGAACCCTGGGATCTCTCTGTGGTATGGGATCTCTTTTTCCTGGAATCTCCCGGTTAGTTGCTGCCGGGGGGAATGGATTGCAGCTGTTCTAGCACCTGATCTACCGTAAAGCTAGCGGCTTTTTGGCGGGGTGGGTACTGCTTAAAGGTATACAGTAAGTCCGCCACCTTGCCCTGTGCGGGCACCAGCAGGAAGATGTGATCCAAAATCCAATCCCAGTAGGTGTTGGAGGTTAGGGTGGCCCGTTCGTAGGGGTCTGTCCTCAGGTTGAAGATGTAGGGGAAGCGCAGGGGCCGAAATTCCCGCTGCCAAACATCCAGGGTGCCCATGGCGTCTTGCACCTTAAAGTGCAGCTTCCAGTTGTCGTAGCGCATGGCCAGCAAGTCGCCATCATCCGAGAAGTAGAAGAACTCCTGGCGGGGGGCTTCGGCGGTTTGGCCGGTTAGGTAGGGCAGGAAGTTATAGCCGTCCAAATGCACCTTGAAATTGCGCCCAGCGGCCTTGTACCCGGTGAGCAGCTTGTCCTTCACCTCTGGAGCACCGGCGGCGGCGAGGAGGGTGGGCATCCAGTCTAGGTGAGCCATGATGTCGTTGGAGACGGTGCCCGGTTCGATGTGCCCAGGCCAGCGCACCATGGCCGGAATCCGAAAGGCTCCTTCCCAGCCCGAGTTTTTCTCGTTGCGGAAGGGAGTCATGGCCGCATCGGGCCAGGAGTTCATGTGGGGGCCGTTGTCGGTGCTGTAGAAAACGAGGGTGTTTTCGGCCAGACCCAGCTCATCCAAGGCATCGAGGATTTGACCAACGTTTTTGTCGTGGTCAACCATCACATCGTGGTAGGGCGACTGCCAGCGCCCGGCCTGCCCCACGCTTTCGGCCTTGGGGTGGGTACGGAAGTGCATGTGGGTGAAGTTCGTCCACATAAAGAAGGGTTGCCCCGCTCCCACCTGCTTTTTCAGGTAGTCCACGGAGCGGTCGGCGATGTCGTCGTCGATGGTTTCCATCCGCTTTTTGGTCAGCGGGCCAGTGTCTTCAATGCGGCCATCGGCGAAGGTGTGCAGCACCCCACGGGGGCCAAAGCGCTTGGCAAAGTTCGGGAATTCTTGGGAATCGGGATAGTCGGGTAGTTCCGGCTCTTCCTCGGCATTGAGGTGGTAGAGGTTGCCGTAGAACTCATCAAAGCCGTGGTTGGTGGGCAAAAATTCGTCCTTGTCGCCCAGGTGGTTTTTGCCAAATTGGGCGGTGGCGTAGCCCTGGGCCTTCAGCAGTTCGGCAATGGTAGGATCCTCAGGCCGCAGCCCCAGATCCGACCCGGGCAGACCCACCTTGCTCATCCCGGTGCGAAACACGCTCTGCCCAGTGATAAAGGCGGCGCGTCCGGCGGTACAGCTTTGTTCACCGTAGTAGTCGGTAAAAATCACCCCTTCCTCGGCGATGCGATCAATGTTGGGGGTGTGGAAGCCCATCAGACCTTTGCTGTAGGCGCTGATGTCGCTCTGGCCAATGTCGTCGCCCCAAATCACCACAATGTTGGGCTTGGCGGGGGCGGTTGTCGTCGCGCCAGGGGTGCTACTCGCCGAAGGATAAACGGCGGCCATCGCCTGACCATTCCCCAACCCTAGCCAGGTTGAAGGGGACAGAACCAGGGTGAGCGCCAAGGCTCCGGCGATCAATCGAGTCAGGAGACGAGGGGGGCCAAAGCCCCCGCTGCGTCCTTCCTGAGGACAAGGACTACTCATGGGGTCGATATCTCCATTCCGTGATGCTTCAATCAACAAGGCAATTCAACAGTGATTGAGCGGATTGTACGCTGAAGCCTTCCGGCGTCACTATTCAAAAAACGCAAGTTAACATGGAGGCCATCACCCTGTAGCGAATGGGATAAGCCCATCCATGGCCCATGGGATGCTGATTCAGCCCGAATGGCGCTTGGCAAGGTCATCCAAGCCCGTTTAGGCCTGCCTGCTTCCCGCCTCTCCATAGTGTTAAATTTTCTTTCGACTCTAGAGATCTGAAGTCAGGGTTAGTCCACGGTAGACCTGCTCGATGGCGAAACGGAGGCCAATGCTGTTTAGCTCGATGGTGTCGCCTGGTTGATAGTTAAGGATCACCCAGTCACCAGCCTCATTTTTGTGGTACAAATCCATCTCAATCTTGCTGGAACTGACCAATAGATAATCCTGTAGAACTGGATTTTGGCGATACAGCCTGAACTTGCTGCCCCTATCGTAAGCTTCGGTGCTTTCTGATAGCACTTCAACGATCAAGCAGGGATAGGTAATGTAGTGAGGTGTTTGCCTGTCGCGTTCATCGCAGGTGACGCTGGCGTCGGGATAGGTATAGTTCTGGCTGGCCACACCCTTAACTTTGATGTCAGAGTTTCCGGTGATGCAAGGGCTTCCCTCTAGATGGGTCTCGAAGAGGCTGGTTAACCGAATGACGATGCGCCCATGGTTCACACTGCCGCCGCCCATGGCATAGACTTCGCCGTCAATATACTCATACTTTTCTGGCTGGGTTTCTTCCCAAACCAGATATTGATCGGGGGTGAGGCGAGGCACGTTATCGTTGGCGGCAATCATACGATTAAGCTATATGAGAAACGGCAACTTTTACCTAATAAAATGATAGCTATTGTTTGATTTTAGCAGCGCATAGCTCAACCGATCACCTCATCAGTCTAACGACCAAGCCCACCGGAGGCAGACTACCTTTGCTACCCTACCAACTACCTTTCGCCGTTCCGGTGCGGCGACTTTTTAGCTCTCAGCAACAGCTTTACCTCTCAATGCGTTCAAGTTCTTCACGAACTAC
>CAZWNR010000320.1:0-5421 GCA_964635665.1 uncultured bacterium
CGCTCGGTCTGCTGCTGAACGATAGCCTCAGCGGCTTTGCGGGCGCTGATATCCGTGAAGTAACCAACGACTTCCTGGGGTGCGCCTTCGGCATCGCGCAGCAAAACCCGGTCATCGTGGATCCAAACATAGTGGCCATCCCGATGACGCATTCGGTAATCGCATTGCCGTTTTCCCTGCCCAAACAACTCAGAAATCTGGTCAAAAACCTGGGCTAGGTCGTCGGGGTGGATGATTTGAACGCAAAAATCGGGTTCTGCGGTAAAATCTGCCGGGGTATAGCCCAAAACGGTCTCAATGTTCTGGCTGACGTAGGTGCAGGCGTAGGGCGGCGTAGCCTGGTGGCTGTAGGTAATGGCGGGGCTGGTCTCAAGTAGCCGCTGAAACCGCTGGTTTTGGGCTTCGCAGTGCGCCAAATTCGTCTGCTGCTGCTCGATCTGCTGAACGGCCTCACGCTCAATGGCCAATTGTTCGGAAAGTTGCTGAATGAGGTCTTGAGCCGCTGCTAATTGCTCTAGCAGCCCCTGATCTTGAGCCATGAGGTCGCCGCCAATAGGAATACATCGACTATAATGCATGAAAAATTATCGTCAACCGAAGGATGGGGCTAGGCATAAAGCTGATCAAGGCCCTAGATTTAGCTATTCTTTGCCAAGAGAAAACTTCATGATAGTGGCTTGGTATACCCCTGATTTTCAATATACAGCCGTAGCCCGTCTGGTTAAGACGTTGCCCCTTTAAAGCCTAGAACATCTAAGGTTTGAACGTTGTCTGAATGGCCTAGCTTAAGTGACGATAGCTATAGTTATGGTTCTTACTGAAAGAGGCTTATAACAAACGATGTTGACCGTAAAAATACCAGCGATTTAGCCATTCATAGCGGATTTTACGTGAATGAAGTGGTCCGTGAAGATCTCCTATTCTCCCGATGAGTGGAAGTAAAAGGCATATCGATTACGGTGAGAAGCTGAGGGGATCTGAAGCCCCCCAATGGGAGCCTCCCTGAACCAATAACCACAATGAAGTGCCAGTATTCTGGACTGGAATGGAGGTTAAAATTTAGACTCCTTCTCGATCCGATAATACGTAGATCAGCCCTGCGCTTCCAGGTTTTCCGTTGCTGGGATAGCAGCCTCGGCCAGCAAGGTGGTCATCACCTGGGAGAGTTGCTTGAGGCGAATGGGTTTGCTGAGGTAGTGGTTAGCTCCGGCGGCTAGGCAGCGTTCTTGGTCGGCGGGCATGGCGAGGGCGGTGAGGGCAATGATGGGCACCGTGGCCAGGGCTGGGTTTTGGCGAATTTGCCGCATGGCTTCTAGTCCATCGACGTTAGGCATTTGAATGTCCATCAAAATTAAATCGGGCTGCGCCGCCGTGGCTAAATTGATCGCGTCTAGGCCATTTTGGGCCACGATGAGGTGATAGCCCTTGGCATTTAAGTAGGAGGTGATGGTGCTGAGGTTGGCTTCGTTGTCTTCGGCTAGCAAAATTAGGGGAGTCTTAGCGTGGTCTACTGGGGCAGGGGTATCGATGGACTCGGTGAAGCTAGCCAGGGTGCCATCGGCGTTGGGGATGGCGATAATCGGTAGCTGAACCGTGAAGCAACTGCCGCCACCCACGTTGCTGGCGAGGGTGACCTCGCCGCCGTGCATTTCAACAATGCGCTTCACCAGGGAGAGGCCCAGCCCGGTGCCTTCGTATTGGCGGTTGAGGGCAGCGTTGACCTGCACAAAGGGCTGAAACAGGCGTTGGGCGTCTTCGGGGCTAATGCCAATGCCCGTATCGGTCACCGAGATAGACAGCAGGCCCAGGGTTTCGCCGGGGTTGGCTTGGGGGTGCTTAAAGGCCCAAGGTTGGGCAGATTCTGGGCCCAGGGCGGTGTAGCTGGCGGCGAGGGTAATTTGGCCTCCTTCGGGGGTAAATTTAACGGCGTTGGTGAGTAGGTTAATCAACACCTGGCGCAGGCGGCGGTCATCGCCGCAGAGATCGGGTAAGCCGTCGGGAATCAGGGTATTGAGGCACAGTTGCTTTTTGTAGGCTTGCTGCTTGACAAAGGCGGTGCTGGCTTTGCAGAGCACCCCAACGTTGATGGCGCTGAAGTCTAGCTCCACCTGGCCTGCCTCAATTTTGGAGAGGTCGAGGATGTCGTTAATCAGCGAGAGCAGGTGGTTGCTGCTGCGCTCGATGGTGGCTAGGCTACGCTGCTGGCTTGGGGTCACCGGGCCAAAGACTTCCTCCTGTAGCCCTTCGGTCATGCCGAGGATGGCGTTGAGGGGAGTGCGCAGTTCATGGCTCATGTTGGCCAAAAACTCGTCCTTGAGGCGGGTGGCGCGTTCGAGCTGGGCATTGCTCAGGGAGAGCTGCTGGTTGCGCTCGGCCAGTTGTTGTTCGGCCATCTGTCGCACGCTCAACTCCTGCTGCAATTGCTCGAACAGGCTGGCTTGCTGAATGGCAATGGCCACACTGTTGGCCACCTGTTGCAGGAGTTCGGCCTCGGGCTCGTGCCACACCCGCTTTTCGCGGCAGGCATGGGCCACAATAATGCCCCACACCTTTTTCTGCTTCTGGTCTCCCGTCGGATCGATCCAGCGGTGTTGTTCACTGGCGTGGGCCTCTTGCAAAATGGGCGCAACGATTTTGGACTGAATCTGCCCCTCTCGGGAATAGTCAATCAGGCAGTCCGTCCATCGGTCGTGCATGACATCGGGCACAATGCGCGGTCGCCCTTGCCAATAGAGTTCCAAAATCTCGTCTGACCAGGTTTCGTCTTCCCAGTGCTGATCTTTGAGGGTGGCAAACTCCGGCGACACCGCTTCTTCGACAATGCGGCTGCGGCCATCGGGATAGAGCCGGAAAATAATCACCCGATCACACTGCAACAGCGCTTTCACCTGGCGAGCCACGCTGCTCAAAATGTCATCCACCGCCAGCGACTCGCGCACCGTTTCGATCAGTTTCGCCAGGGTGCGCTGCTGTTCGAGCTGTTGCAGAATTTGCACCTCGGCCTGTTGGCGCACGGTTAGCTCAGACCCTAGGCGTTGGTAGAGGCTGGCCTGGTTGATGGCGATGGCTAACTGGTTGGCAATTTGCTGAACCAGATCAATTTCGGGGGAATGCCACACTCTCGGCCCACTGCACTGATGGATACACAGCAGCCCCCACAAGGCATTTTCCCCCTGCACCAACGGCACCACCAGGTTGGCCCGCACCTGAAACTGCCGCAAAATGTCGGCGTGGCAGTTGGATAATTCGCCCGCTTCAATGTCGGTAACGGCGAAGTAGCGTCCCTGGGCATACAAATTGACAAAATTTTCGCCAAAGCAATGGTCGTGCACCACCGACGCCACCGCCGACGGATACTGGCCGACCATCGCCTCCGCCACAAACTCGCCATCATTAAAGTTGGATTTGGGGAAGAACCGGAAAATCGCCACCCGATCCGCGCTCAGGGCTTGGCGCACCTCGTTGCAGGCGGTCTCAAAAATAATGCCCAAATCTAAGGATTGGCGAATCCGGGCTGTGATTTGTCGCAGCAGATTTTCTTGGGTCAATTGCCGCTGCACAACCCGTTCAGCCCTCACCCGCTGGCGAATGTCGGTAATGGTAGCTCGGCTCTCTAGGATGGTGCCCTCAGCATCTTTTTGCACCTCTTCGCTAATCAACACCGCCATCTGGCCGCCATCACAGCCCCGCAGCACAATTTCATATTCCAGACTTTTCACCCGGCCGGGCTGCACCAACACGGCTCTCTGCTCGGCAAAGATTTGGCGGCTGGCTTCGATCATAAACTCGGTGATGGGTTGCCCTAGCACCTCCTCCCGCTGAGCATCCAGCCAACGCAGTGCCGTGTTGTTGATCTGGGTAATACAACTTTCGGCATTCAGAGAGTAGTAGCCACAGGGGGCGTTGTTATAGAGATCCTCGACCCGTTCCGCGTAGGTGGTTAGGGCGAGTTCGGCCTGTTTGTGATCGCTGATATCCGAGCACACGCAGATCAGCAGGCCCTCATCGGTGATGGTGAGCGACAACCGTTCATTAAAGGTGGTGCCGTCTTTGCGGGTGGCCGTGGCTTCTCCGCACCACGCCCCATCCCGCCCCAAGATGGGCATCACCTCTCGCTCAAAGCGGGCCAGTTCCTCGGTGCTGTAGAGCATTGTCCAAGGTTGCCCCAGCATTTCTTCGCGGGTATAGCCAAACATCTCTAGGTGGGCGCGGTTGAGGTAGAGATAGGCACCCTCTTGCAAAATAGCAATGCCGTCGGCGGCGGCCTCAATGGCGGCCAGCTGACGCTTGAGCAGAATCTCGTTTTGCTTGCGGGCGGTAATATCGCGGATGACAAAAACAACGTCGTCGGGGCCACAGGGGGCCACCCGTACCTCTCGCGTCAGTTGCCCATCCTCCAGATCTAAGGTCTGTTCGCTCACCTGGACCGTTTGCGTCCTCAGGGCCTCATCAATGCGACGCAGATGGGCTTGGGCTAGGTCGCAGGGCAGAACTTCGGTCATGGTGCGCCCCACTAGGGAATCCAATCCGGTGATCTCAAAGGTATCGTCAGCGGGATAGAAGTCGAGATACCGCCCTTCTCGGTTGACTCGAAAGACATGGTCGGGCAAGGCCGCCAGCATCGCTTGTAGGTGATCGTGACTAGCCTTCAAATCGGCGGTGCGTTCGGCCACCCTTGTCTCAAGATCCTGATTCAGATTTTGCAGCGCCAGTTCGGCCTGCTTGCGATCATGGATATCCGTAGACATCCCCAACCACTGCACATCTTCGCTGTACTGCACTTGCCTGGCCTGGGTGAGGTGCCAGCGATATTCCCCATCGGCCCGCCGCAGCCGATACTCGACTTCGTAGGGCTGTCCTGTCTCCAATGCCTCCATCCATCGACGATGGACCCGGTCTAGGTCATCGGGGTGAATGATCACCTGCCAATCAAAGGCCATTAATTGCTCTGCGGGGAGCCCGGTATAGTCGCTCATGCGCTGACTGACGTAGGTATTGAGCCCGTCAGCATCGGCACTCCAAATCAATTGAGGCGCAAAGTCTACCAGCACGCGATAGCGCTCTTCGCTTTGGTGCAACGCCCGATCCACCCGCACCCGATCCGTCACATCCTGCGCCATCACCAGTTCGGCCCGCCGCCCCTCAAAATCTAGCGCGTAGGAGACAATCTCGACCTGAATTACCTGGCCATCCTTGAGGCAATGGGGCCAAAGGCCTGCCGTATCTAGCCCAGTACTTACCTGCGCCACATTGTCGAGCAACCGGGGCACCTCTTCGGGGGGGCGAATGTCGGCAATGGTCATGGCCAAAAATTCGGCCCTAGAGTAGCCGTATTTCGCCACGGCAGCCTCATTCACCGCCAAAAATTCTAGGGCGTGTCATCAATTGGGGTACAGTGAGGGAGTCATTATTGATCCCCAC
>CAZWNR010000321.1:0-5415 GCA_964635665.1 uncultured bacterium
TTAACCGTAACGGCAACAGCCTCTAGCTTAAAAATTGGCGATCGCACCCTTACCATTGAAGAACTCCTCCCCCTCCTAAATCAGCACAGATTACTCCCCAAACTCTGGCAAGAAAGTATTATTGATGAGGCCATCCAACCCTTTGACTTCACCCTGGCTGAACAAGCCCAAGGTTGCCAATCTTTTTATGCCGAAAAGCAACTGATGACCGAGATGGATCGGCAAAATTGGTTGCAAGACCAAGGGCTGACAGAGGCTCAGCTAGGCACACTAGTGAGCCGCAAAATCAGAATTGAAAAATTTAAGCAAGCCACCTGGGGTCATCAGCTCGAGTCCTATTTCCTCAAGCGCAAACGCGATCTAGATCAGGTAATTTACTATCTAATTCGAGTCCTAGATAAAAATACGGCCCTAGAACTGTACTTTCGCTTAAAGGATGACGGACAACCCTTTGCCGATCTGGCCCGCCAATATTCCCAAGGTGCAGAGGCCCAAACTGGTGGCCTGATTGGGCCAGTGCCCATCAGCACCCCCTATCCTAAGCTATCCCGTTTTTTAAGAAATAGTCAGCCGGGGCAGGTATCAACCCCTGTTCATATCGGGGGCTGGTGGATCATAGTGCAACTCGATCAAATTATCCCAGCTAAATTTGACGACGCTATGCGGCAAACATTGCTCGATGAGCTATTTACGACTTGGCTACAAAAGCAGGCCAAGCCTGCTAGCAAAGCAGGTGCATTGCCAGATAACCCCAAAAAAATGCCCCGTAAGCTGGGCTTTGCCCCAGAACCCCAACCGGAAAATATCGCTTCAGTCGGTTAAATTCGGGAGAGGATTAGATAGTTATTGGCCCGTTAGCTAGAGCTTCGCTATACCAAGGCCACATCTCGACCAATTAGACTAGAGAAGCCCTCGCCAAAATGTTGAATTTCGAGAAAGTTGGCCTGTTCATCGGCGGGCTTATAGACGTGAAATGTCTTCATAATTCCTAGGGTAGCGGCACTTTCTAGGGGGCTGACAAAACTGGTATCGCGATCTAAAAAATAGGGCTGTTTAGCCCAATATTCCATCTGATTGGCATTGAGAAAATAACAGCCTGAATGGGGATTGAGGGTACGGCGAAAGGTGACGGGTAAGCCTAGGAAAGACCCTTGACGCTGGGGTTTCTCACTAACCTGCTGAAAAGGAGCAGTCACCTTGGGCAATAGGTTGCCATCAATATAGGTTTTGCAGGTTAATGCATGGATTGAAACCTCATAACGGTTAGGTTGTAGCAAGCAGAGCGGGTCAGCCTGCTGAGTAAACCAGCTCAACTTAGCAAAAAACCAAGGATCATGGAGGATCAGGTCATCTTCTAAAAAACAGTAATAGTCGTATTGGCCTAGGCAATCCCGTAGGATGGCCTGACATTCAAACCCCAAGAGCATAGGCTCTACTTGGGTAGGGTGATGTTGATAAAAATGATAGGGCAATGATAATTGACCCAGTAAATGATGCCCTTGGGTTGTGCAGATAACAATATCTAGGTCATAGGTTTGGGGTTGGTTCGCGGGTAGGGTGAGCCGCTGGGAAATATCGATGATGCCCTGGGATTTACTAAATAGCTGATGAAAGGCCGCAATATTTAACGATAGGGCCTGTAACCTCGGCCTAGGATCTTTCCGCTGCGAGGCATGTTGACCACCATCGGGTTTAAAGAAATGAGCAATGGTTACCAGAATACGCATCGAATAGCGATTAAATACGATGACTGACCCATACTACGGCTCAGTAAAAAGTTGCCTATAAGCCTATAAGAACTATACCGTGATAGAGCTTGATCAAAAACCTTGGCTTGAAGATCCCAAGGGTAGATCTCAGTAACTGGCACGAAAGCTAGATACTTTTTATACCGAGTACTTCCTGTTGACCATGATAAAGTAGCCGTAACGCACCGCTCCGTAAGGCATTGAGGCGCTGTGCTGGCGCTAATCTATCCTACGGATAATTGGGGCTACCTACTGAGGAGCCGAAGACCTCTTGAATTCCTGACTTTAGGGCAGTCAATGACACCTATAGCGGATTTCACTTGAATGAGGTGCACTGTGAAGATCCCCCCAGCCCCCCTTATCAAGGGGGGTACTCAGGTGACTCGACGACAAATAGAACCTGGGGGGATCTGAAGATCCAAAATTTGTACCTCACTGAAACGAGAACCGCTATAGTCTAACCCTTTTCAAATAATTGCTAAGATGAGTCTTTTCTTAGATTTAGGAACCGTAATTCTAGCCCTCCGTCTTAGCCTGATGTAGAACTTCATCAGGATTTGGCTATGAATTTTCCTAACGTATTAATGGCAAGTGTGATCGGCCTCTCTGGTTTAGGGGTTTATGCCGCTGCTGGGTTAGCGGATGAATTTGCCTGCGTCGGTGAATTAGAGGCCGTTACGGTTGATAATCTGCGGGTGCCGGATGATACGACTTGCACCCTCATGGGTACTCAGGTAGCGGGCAATATTGTAGTTGGGTCGGGGTCTGTATTAATGGCCAGTGGCATTGCCGTAGCAGGCAACATCCAGGCCGAGAATGCGGCCCTGGTGCAGGTTGAGGCCGATTCTGTGGTGGGTGGCAATATTCAGATCAAGCAGTCTGGGGAAGCCACCATCATCAACACCTCCATTGGTGGCGATCTACAGTTTGAAGAAAATACTTTAATGCTAATTAGCCAAGCTAATGTGATTGGCGGCAATCTTCAAGCCTTTCAAAACTTGGGAGGATTGATCGTCTTTGATAATCAAATTGATGGCAATTTGCAATGTAAAGAAAATAGCCCAGAACCAACCGGGGGAAATAATTTGGTCGGTGGTAATGAGGAGGATCAGTGCGCTAGCTTTTAGCCTGCTCTAGGTGGGTACATCCCATCTTGATCTTTTGGAGAGGTGGGCTAAACTGACAGAACTGATGTGCCATCTGCTACCACCTCCTGACGGGTGAACGCAGATACCAAGATTGTTCTCTGGGTTGTTGTACAAATCTGTGAAAAGTCCTGTCCTCTCCCCATCCGCTTTACCGTTTCAGGGGCTTGCGGCCCTGGCAAAAACGAGTCAACGCCTGGTCGGCGAAACCCGTACTCGCATTCTGCTGCTCTATGCGCTCACCCTGTTAGCGGTGGTGAGTGCAGCGATACCCGTATTTCGGGCCTTGCTATTTCGCGAGGTAGATCAGCGGGTGCAACTTGACTTGCAAGCCGAGCTAGAGGACTTTCAAGCCACCTATCAGGCTTGGGATGCCACCGATACCGAAACCGAATCCTCCCTCCAAGCCTTTGTAGAGGAGTTTTTGGCGACCAATATTCCAGAGGACGACAACTTTCATCTGGTGATTCTCAATCAGCGCTTGGTGGGAGCTAATCCGAGTCCCTTACCGACGGTTCTACAGCCAGACTCGCCGCTGATGCAGCAGTGGATGACCATCTTAGAACCGACCCAAGGCAGAGTCATGAGTAGCGACCCGGCGGTGGGGGGTATTTTGTACCAAACGGCTGTGCTCGAAATCGACGATAGACCCCAGGGCCTGTTTATTGTCGCCCACTTGTCGGCGGGGGAGCGGCAGGAAGCCTTGGTAGGAATAACGATCTTTACTAAGGTTGCCATTGGGGTGGTAGCGGTGGCTTTTTTGCTGGCCTGGGTGGGCAGTCGGCAATTGCTCAAGCCGGTGCAAGATCTGGCGGCTACGGCCCGCAGCATTAACGAGGCGGATCTATCCCGCCGTCTGGCCATCTCTGGTTCGGGGGAATTGGCAGAACTGGCTAACACCTTCAACGCCATGATGAATCGGGTACAGAGTGCCTTTGACAGCCAGCGCAACTTTATCAACGATGCCAGCCACGAGCTATTTACCCCGCTCACCATCATTCAAGGCCATCTAGAGTTGATGGGCGATGACCCCGACGAACGGGCCGAAACCCTAGATCTCGTGATGGATGAGCTAGAGCGAATGGGGAGATTTGTGAATGATCTCCTGCTATTGGCTAAGTCACAACAGCCCGATTTTTTGCAGTTAGCGCCGCTGGATGTGGATGATCTGACCCAGGCCGTGTTCACCAAGGCCACGGTACTGGCCGATCGCCAGTGGCATTTGGGGGGGCTAGGGCATGGCTGCCTGATGGGCGATCGCCAACGGCTGACCGGGGCTTTGCTGAACCTCGTTCAAAATGCTGTCCAGCACAGCCAACCCACCGACACCATTGAGATCGGTTCGTCCATCCGTGATCAGCAAGTGAGATTTTGGGTGCGCGACACCGGCTCCGGGATTGCTCCCAGCGACCAAGCCCGAATCTTCAACCGCTTTGCCCGCGCCGCCAACATCTACCGCCCCTCGGAGGGGGCCGGATTAGGACTGGCGATCGTCAAAACCATTGCCGAAAGTCACGGCGGTATAGTGGAATTAGTCAGTCAGGTGGGAGTTGGGTCTACCTTTACCTTGGTGATTCCCCAGCACCTTGACCTTCAGGAGGCCGGTCAATGACACATATTTTGATTGTGGAAGATGAGTCCCGGATTACCTCCTTCTTAGAAAAGGGGCTACAGGCAAGTGGGTTTACCACCACCCCCGCCTCCAATAGCACCGAGGCCACGGCGATTGCCCTCGATGGCAAGGTCGATTTGCTGCTGCTAGACCTGGGTTTGCCCGAGCAAGATGGCCTAGATCTGCTCCAAAGCCTACGCGGACAAGGCTTTCAGGCTCCGATCATCATCCTCACGGCGCGTAATGCCATCGATGACAAAGTGGCAGGGTTCGAGCTGGGGGCCGACGACTACCTGACTAAGCCCTTTCGGTTTGAAGAACTCCTGGTTCGGATTCGGGCGCGTTTGCGCAGCCACCTACCTCCCACTACCACGACCTCCTCCACCCTCACCATTGGCGATATTTCGCTGAACCTAGGCACCCGGCGACTGCAAGTGCGAGGGAAAAGCATCGATCTTTCGGCCCGCGAATTTACTCTGCTAGAAACCTTTATGCGCAACGCTGACCAAGTGTTGAGCCGACAACACCTGCTCGATGTGGTGTGGGGCTACGACTACGAACCGGGCTCTAATGTGGTGGATGTTTACGTGGGCTATTTGCGCAAAAAACTGGGCAACCACGCTATCGAAACAGTACGCGGCATGGGCTATCGCTTCCAGCGAAGATAGATAAACCTCAGGGAATATCATTAGAATCTTTTTCTAAGAAAATTCTCATCTTTGGCTTAAGCTCATCTTAGAATGATGCCGTTAACTACTAGTATTGTGTATTTTTATACACAAATAGTTGTTGTCAAGTCTAAAGTGTCAGTTATTCAGTATTCCTAAATAGTTGTAATAAATTGGCAAAATTTCTAAGCGATGGGAACCGCTTTCAGGCCTCGGCACATACTTTGAATAAGCCACGCTCA
>CAZWNR010000322.1:0-5411 GCA_964635665.1 uncultured bacterium
GTAGGCTTCCAGGTGTCCCACATCACACCAGTAGCCATCGGCCACATAGCCGTAGATCGGTTCGCCCTTTTCCAGCAGCAGTGGGAAGAGATCCTTAGAAAAGTCGGATTCTTGATTAGCGGGCAGGTAGTCCAGCACCTCCGGTTCCAAAATGTAGGTGCCCGTGTTGACGGTATCGGAAAAAATCTCGCTGGTGGAGGGTTTTTCTAGGAAGCGCTGAATTTGGCCCTCAGCGTTGGTAATCACCACCCCAAACTCGATGGGATTAGGAACACGGGTGAGTACTAGGGTGGCTTTGGATCCCTTTTCGCGGTGGAAGCGAATCGCCGCTTGCAAGTCAAAATCCGTGACGCTGTCGCCGCTAATCACCAAAAAGGTGTCGTCCAACAAATCAGCGATATTTTTCACACAGCCCGCCGTACCCAGGGGCTGATCCTCCTCCACGGCGTAGGTCATCTGCACTCCAAACTCGCGCCCGTCTTGGAAATAGTCGCGCATGATATCGGGCAAGTAGTGCAGGGTGGCAATCACTTCGTGGATGCCGTTGCGCTTCAGCAGGTTGACGATGTGCTCGGCAATGGGTCGATTCAGGATCGGCACCATGGGTTTGGGAAGGTCGCAGGTGAGTGGGCGCAATCGCGTCCCGGAACCGCCAGCCATTAACACTGCTCGCATCTTGTCTCCTTCCTGCTGCTAAACAAATTATCTGGGTTCGTCATGAACCCCCAAAATGCGAATGCTAGCCCCAGTTATCGGGGCTGTCCTTCGCTAGGAGCGACCAGACCAGAACCGCTGAACTAGACCCGCTATCCCCGTGGATAGCTTACGGGAGGGGTGTTACCCGCATCTCTACCCTAGGGCTGAGTCCCTGGGCTGAGATGGTGAGCTAGATCCGGCCCTCATCCCCTGGCCCCTGCTCAACTGAAACGATCCTTATCCACACCGCGCCCGCAGAAACCCGCTAATATCGGTATTTTATAGGGAAAGGGGAGCACCCCGGAGTAAGGAGGATAACCTATGCCCACACTACTGGTTTTATTACTGGTCAGCATCTATGGTGGCGGCGCTTGGAAATTTTGGGCCGGATTTAACCGCACTAACTTCAGCGAAGGCAAGGTGAAATTGACCCTGCTATGGCCGTTGCTGTTGGCCTCCAGCAAGTCCTACCGCCAGAACTTCAACCGCGCCCTCAAGGGTTAGGGCAAACACACATGACCCTACCCACCGCCGATCCCTCCCCCTGGGGAGCCACCCTCCAAGCTGTAGCCCAGCGCTACAACCGAGAATTTTCGGGCCAGCCCTTTGACCTGCCCCAGGAAATCGAAGAGATGCCGCTGTTCAAAGACTGGGTGGCCGGACGGTTAACGCCGCGTATCGCCACGCCCTTTTGGGAGTCGATAAAACCCCACAAAAAAGATCACTGCCTCGATATCGGCTGCGGCATTAGCTTTTTGGTCTACCCCTGGCGAGACTGGGATGCCCTCTTCCACGGCCACGACATCAGCGAATTTGCCTGCAAAGCCGTCACGGCACGGGGGCCACAGCTTAATTCCAAGCTCTTTAAGGGGATGAAACAAGCCCCGGCCCACCGCTTGCAGGATACCTACGAACCCCAATTTTTCGACCTAGTCATCGCTACGGGCGTAAGCTGCTACTACCCCGCCGACTATTGGGAAACGGTGCTACAACAGGTCAAAAAAATCCTCAAACCAGGGGGACATTTTGTCTTTGATGCCATCAACCCCGACGCACCCCTAGCGGAAAACTGGGCCATTCTAGAAACCTATCTGGGGGCCGAGGTGCAGCTTGATCCCCTCGACCAATGGCCCACCCTGGTAAAAACCGTGGGCGCACGGGTGGTCTCCCACCGCGACTACGAACTGTTTCGCCTATTCAAGGTGAAATGGGATACGTGATCCTAGGACGTGCCATCAATTTCGGCCAAAGCCCTTGTGGGACAAGCCTTTTCACGACCAAATCACATCCTAGACTAGGGGCTGCAACCCTTGATTCCTGGGCCATCAGAGCCTCTTGGATGACAGGCCCTATGCCTCTGGGGTGCGGTTAAAGAACTCGACATTGGGTAACCGTGGATCTTCGACCATGCCCAACCCCTGAAAATTCCAGCGGGTGAGTAAGGGTTTTAGGCTGGAGGGGGTAACGGTTTCCACCATAAATTGTTCGCTGAGGTCGGGGGCATGGGCATTGAGGTAGCTGAGGGCATCATAGTCAGCCTTAAAGACCAGCAGAAACCCAGCGTTTTGGGCGGCCTCGGCACTGCGGGGGCGGGCCGCCAGGTAGCGACCATCGGAACGGGAACGGAGGAGGTAGTAAATCTGGGACACAGGGGGATGGAGAAGGTCAGGGTCAGCAGTGGATCAATGGCTAGTCCAGAAGCCGTCGGGGAGCCACTCCCCCCCAAGGCTTCGACTTGATCGCGGGTCATGGCATAGACCCAGGCATAGGTTAGCAGGGCCTGCTTTTCATCGTAGACACGGTGCCAAAGGCGCTGGTATTCGCTGTCTTGGGGGTGGTCGGGGTAAAAGGCCTCAAATTCGTCCAGCTTGGCTAGGGCGGTGGTGGAGGATAGGGTCAGCAAAATCCCTTTTACCCAGCCCTCTTCGAGGGTGAGGGCCGGATAGCCCAGAGGCAGATGGTAGAGACGACCGGGAACCTGGGCCGACCGCTGGTCAATGGTGTAGGTTTCACAGAAGCGGCGGAAACCCATTTCCCCCGGCTTAAGGGTGCCATAGACAAAGACTTGGCAAGTAATTTTATGGGTGCCTTCCCCTGGCCCTTGGCTTGCGATCATCGTGGCGTCCGTGCGTGCGTCCGTGCGTGCTTTGGCCCCGTTGAGGCGTCTGCCGCAACCCAACCATAGCCGAAAGCTGGGTTGAGCGCGTGGTGGATCCTCACTAGGCTAGGCTCAACTTAGCTTAAAAGGGAAACGCTTTGTAGGGAATCCACTGAGCCCAGAGTTTGGCCAAGGTGCCATCCATAATGATCTGATTGAGGGCTTGGTTGAGGGCATCGAGCAGTTCCCGATTGCCGGGTAATACCCCTATGCCAAAGGGTTGCTGGGTCGAACGCTGGCAAGCCACCCGCAGGCTAGGATCATCTGCCTCCACCGTAAGCAGTAGGACAGCATCCTCAAGAACCGCGTCAATCTGACCTGCCTTTAGGGCGTTGATCATGGTGCTAAACGCCGCATCTCGGTCGGGAAAGGTGACCCATTCCACCTCCGGCCAATCGTCCTGGAGCAGGATGTGGGGCCGCGTTTCTAGGGTGCCAAGGCGCTTGCCCGCTAGATGCTGCGATCCCTCAATGGGGCTGTCCTCCAAGACCAGGATGGCCTCATCGAAGCGCCCGTAGGGACGGGTGAAATCAGCCCAGGCCCGTCGTTCCTGGGTGATGGCTTGGTTAAACCAGACCACATCGTGCTGCCCCTCGCTCAACACCGGATAGAACTGATCGATGGGATAGCTGAACCAAACCGGCTCTAGGCCCAGCCGTTGGCAAACGGCCCGCGCCACCGCTGGCTCGTAGCCTAAACGCTCTCCTCCTTGCAAAAAACTCATGGGCCGAGCATCAGAGGCGCTGGCAATAATCGACAGTTGACCAGGATGAACGGTAGTAAAGGTCATGGTTGCCGTTAAACACGTAGGGTCATTGTTGCATTAAACCCAACCTTGCCCAAGCAGGGTCAATCCCCGCATAACCCCTTGAAATCCTCAACTTTTCGTGGAAAGGTGAGGGCAGTGTCTATGCTACAGCGTTACAGTATGACAGTTGGTAATCCCGCCTCCGACCCCGCCTTTGCCAAACTACGCGAACTGCGTCCTTTGTTGCTCAAGGCTCACAAGCACCTGATGGATGCCGAGAAAGACATCTATGAAGCCACCTACGGCCCCATTCCTCACCGGGGTGAGTATCTGCGCCTAGTGCTCAACCATGAGCAATTTAGCTGGTTACGTCCAATTTCCCAATTTATTGTGCAAATCGACGAAGTGCTGATGGCCAAACAGCCCCAGCCCCTTGATCGGGCCGAGGAACTGATGGGCGAGGCCCGCTACCTCTTGCAAGCCACCGAAATTGGCCACGCCTTTCAAGAGAAAAGCGCCCTAGCCGCCCAGGAAAATCCGGAGATGGCGGCCATGGCGCTACGAATGGCAGAACTGCTCGACCCCTAGGCCTTCTGTCCTAGCAATCTTTAGAGCTAGGGTGCATTCCTAACCCAGAATGACCAGGTGTTGTTGACGGTCGTAGTGAACGCGACCCCCGTCCATCATTTCGCACAAACTATCGGCGAGGGGCGTCATAATTTCGCACATGGGCTCATGGAGCTGCCGAGCACATTCTTGAGCGAGATCACAAATACTGTAGGCGTGCTGAGTCAGTAGGGTGACAACCAATTGCTGAAGGGAGGCCATGAAGGTTCGATCTGAAGGGTCAACCATGAGTATAATTGCCTAACGCTTCATCTCCCATTACGCCATAGCTCGCCCTGCGGGATTGGGACTATGACGAAATTGATAGAAATCCACAGGGTTCTTTGCTAGCCGTTGCGCTTAGTTACCTGGGTCTCAGAAAAAGGGGAGCTTAAATGAATAGGGTGCAGGCCAAGGCCCATCCTGTGTAAAGATGGTAAGGCTGTGTAGATGATGGCCCCCGCTGGTTTCAGGCGTTATCGGGGATCCAGAAAGGCGAGTGTGTGTTTATGGATATTGGCAATCGAGTTCGCATCAAGACATCGGTTATTTTTTACCACCACCCGCTGCACCGGAATGAAGCCTTTGATGCCAAAGGGCTAGAAGGTACTGTTGTCGGCATTCTCAGCGACTACCAAGGACGCCCCATCAGCCCTAACTTTCCGGTTCAGGTTGAGTTCACCGTAGAAGGGGCCAAGCGACCGTTCCGTGCCCACCTCAAGACCGACGAACTAGAGGCAATCTAGGGTAAGCCGTTCTTAGGCCTAGTTCTCGGGCCTAGTTCTAGAACCGTCCTTAAGCCGACCACCCACTAAACCAGGCCAGAAGATTTGTTTCCCGCTGCATTTGTGCTAAGGTAGCGCGATTTTCAGCAGCGGTTTGGTAATACCACTGGCAATAGGCTTCCAGGTTTTCTCGGTGCTCTACCTCCAGCCGAAAGTCTTGGGCTGCTTGGTGCAGGGCCAGATATTCAATCACGTCCTGGGCTGGCTCCAGGGAGCGGGGGCGGAGATATTCAAACATCGGTAAGCTTAGCGATCAGACAATAGGGGCGAGCCAAGGCTAGAAAACCCTGGGGGTATCATAGCCTGAGCATCCTCCTAGGGCGTAGGTGTCCCCAGGCAGACCGCCACCCCAAAGCAAGCCCAGCCCACCATCAGCATCACCCCGGGCAAGAGGTTTCTGGAGACCCACCGACCCACC
>CAZWNR010000323.1:0-5391 GCA_964635665.1 uncultured bacterium
CTCAGGAGTCCATCCATGAACGACCCGATGCAACTCTCCCTTGAGCAACAGTTCAACCTGCGCTCCTTCGAGACTCAGGTGAACCAAATGAGCCGTGAGCAGGCCCAGCAGTTTCTGGTCAAGCTTTACGAGCAAATGATGATGCGCGAAACCATGTACAAGCAGTTTCTAAAGCATGAGTGGGGGATTGGGCCAAATCCCCAGGTTTAAGGATTCAGGCTTGAGGACAATGAATCGCTGCTTCGCGCCTTTTTTGGTCTTCTAGACCAATTTTAACGTCCTGAAGATGGCGACCTCCCTCTCTTGCGGGATTCTGAGGAATCAGGCTAGGGATGCTGGGGCGTCTCCTTCTCGACCGTTTTCCCTCTCGACAACACGCCCTTAGGGCAAGGCACCCATTTCCATGGCTGACCGACAGCTTTTTCCGACGGCCCTAGACGCTCACGCCTCATCGCCTTGTTACCGTCGTCTAACCTACCCGTTTTATCGCCTCCAGATTTTCGCCCTTCAGCCCCATCATCGTCCTCATAGCGCTTTAGGCAGCCCGAACAGCACCGTTCCCCTAAAGCTTGCGACGAAACGGAGCAGCCAGACGTTATCGTAGTTATGGCGGGGTGTCATTTACTGTAAGCCTCGTCAGGGTCGCCCAGATGGGTCATGGCTCGCCCCACTCTTTTGCACCGAGACGACGCAACGCCGAGGCAATTATGTTTCAACGCGCTCTGATTTGTACCGACTTCACCGATGGAATGCATCGTTTGGCGCAGTTTGTGCCGAGTCTAGCGGCAGGGGGTTTCCAAAGCCTAACTTTTTTCCACAATGTCGCCATCGATGCCGAGCGCGAAATTCCGAGTAACGACCCGGAAATTTTGGCTCAGCCGAAACAACGGCTCACCGACCTACTGCGCGATGTGCCCGACCACGTGGAGGTGAAGGTTGAAGTGCAAATGGGGCGAGCCAGCGACAACATTTTGCGCCTTGCCAAGCAGTGCCAGGCCGATGTGATTTTTCTGGGCTCCCCCACCCGCACCATGCTAGAAGAAAAGCTGTTTGGCAGCACCACCATGCAGTTGGCGGAGAAATCTCCCATCCCTCTGATGATCCTGCGGCCCCAGCTCATTTCTACCTACACCACCGCCGAGTTAGAACTGCGCACCAGCCATCTCTTCCGCTACCTGTTGCTAACCTACGACGGCCAACAAGGGGGCAAAACCCTGATCGAAAAGGTTCGCCAGCAGGTGCAGAGCAACCCCAACTCGGTGCTAGAGCGTGTGCGGCTGCTGTGGGTAATCGATGCCAATATTCGGCGCGAGTTCCACGGCGATCACCCTGTGGAACAGGCCCAGGCCGAGTGCGAAAAAATCCAGACGGAACTCGCTAACCTTGGCCTCGTGGTCAATACCACGGTGGCTGAGGGCGATCCGATTCAGCAAATCATGCTGACGGCTGAACAGTACGATATTGGAGCTATTGCCATCTGCTCCAGCGGCCTAGGCGGGTTCCTCAAGTGGTCTACCCCCAGCCTTACCCGCGACATTCTCCGCCGCAGTTGGCACCCAGTTTTGTATTTTCCGGCCTAGGATCGGCGGGGAGGACGGCCAAAGCTAGGTAGCTGTACCGCCGCCAGGGAAGAAATTTTTCGCTGAGGCCGCTGGGGATGGGCCAATGGAGTCGCCGCTGGCTGGGGGCTAGCGGGGGCGGCAAGGGCAGGTTCAACCTTGGCCGGAACAGGCTTAGGCTCAGGCTTGGCCTGGAAGGAATCCGGGAAGTCTGCCACAGGTTCCGGAGGTGGCGGTGGCGTTGCGGGTTGAGATGGGGCAACCGCTTCGATGGGGTCAGGGGCAGACTGCCCGCTCAACGGAGCCCCCCAAGGAGAAGGCTCTGTGAAGCCGGGGGATGGCTCGTCCTCAGCAGCAGCGAGAGCAAGCCAGGGATCCACAATGGCCGGGGCTTCTGGGGCGGGGGCAGGCACCTCCTCGACGGCAGGCTTGGCCCAGGTTTCTGGCACAACGGGCTCTGGGGCCGCCGCGACCGGAGTTGACGCCATCGGGGCCGGGGCTGACGCAGCCGGGGCCGAGGGTTTTGTCACTGGGGGCTTAAGGCTGTGGATTAGGTTCGAGAGGGCATCGGCCTGATGATTCGCCGCCACACTAGGCGCAGTCCAAGGCTGAATTTCCTGGGCCTTAGGCATAGCCACGGGCTGGCTTTCCTCCACGCCTAGGCTCATTAGGGTCGGGGCAGCGGGCTGGCCCTCATTGGCCATGTTCAAGCACTTTTCTAGGGCTGTCTTGAACTGAAGGGTGTAGCGCTGCTGGCGATGGAGGCGGGCCTTTAGATCGCGACAGCTATCCTCGGCCTGTTGCAGGGCGGTATTTTTTTCGCTGAAGCGCTGTTGCAGTAGGGTGCATTCTCGCTCTAGCTGGGCTACCCGCTGCTGGCTAGCCTCTAGCTCGTTGTGTAGGGTTTCGTTGTGGATGGTGGCCCGCCGCAGACCATCATTGGCGGCATCCAGTTCGCTCAGCAGTTGGGCAATCTGGGGAGGAGCCATAGACCGCTCAGGGGCGACAACCCCCTGAGCCTGATTACGCTCAATTTCCGATTGCAGTGCGGCCTGGGAACGCTCCAGGGATTCCTCTAGATCCGATACCCGAATCAGCAGGGCATCGTTGCATTGGTTCAAGTCTTGGATGAGTTGGATCAGTTCCTCGGTGCGATGGAGCGGAGCCGAGGAGGGGGCTGATGCCGCCGCCGGAGCCGTTTCCTGAACATCCGTTATCGCCATTTGGCCAGGAAAGTTCACAACTTCCCAGGTTTGGTTGGACCCAGACGCCCTAGGAGAGGTCGTCGGGGCGCTGTCGGAGCGAGGCTGATCTTGGGGCTCTGGGGCCGGATTGGAGGCAGTGTTGTCAGTCATGGCGGGCCTGATCCTGATCTCGTGGTCTCACATTGCATCCCCGAAGATGAACAGGGTGACTTGACCCCTTAGGGTAGCGGACTTTGTCGATTTATTCACCCCTAATTGTTAATATTGCCGACCATTCATACAAAACTTTGCTAAGTTCAAAATTTTACTAAGTCACTATGGCTAGGGGGTTGGGGTCAACAGCATGGTAGTCAGGAATTGGCGCAGAGCGGCGGCGGTGGAGCTTTCCTCTAACCCTAGGGGCGTGGCGGCGGCGGGCACGGGCTGTACCAGCCCTAGCATCATACCTGAGGACCAGGAGACATGCTCCGCTGGAGAAACCGGGTTAGCCAAAAATTGCACTACGGTTTGAATCGGCAAGGTGTTGGGATCAATCTGTTCTGCGGCAATGTCGGCTGGGCGACGCCGAAACAGGATTTGACACGCCGCCGGAGCCTGACGCAGGGTGTGACGTCGTCGCTGCAAGGCCCGCAGTTTGCCCCTTCCCCCAAACCAGGCTGCCAGGGTCATCACCGCCACCAGGGGCGATAGGGGATTCATCAACCAGCGATCTAGTCGCCAGCGAGACCCTGGTGAACCCACCAACCCCTCCGGTTCTACAACGGCCACCCCCCGCACTTGATCGGGATAGCGTTGGGCATAGCGCAGGGCCACCCAAGCCCCTAGGGAATGCCCTACCAGCACGCAGCGGGAAATACGCAGGGCCTGAAGCAGGGTGTGTAGCGCGCCTACCTCCAAATCCACCGAGTGAGTTGTGGCGGTGCTGACCGATTCACCAAAACCAATCAGGTCGGGCACCAGGCCGTGGTATTCCGTGGCCAGGGCTTGCATCACCGGGAGCCATTGGCTGCTGTCATGCCAGGAACCATGGAGGAAGACCAGGGTTTCCCCCCGGCCAGCCTCGTGCCAAAACAGGGTGCCGCTGGTCACCTTGAGGCGACCCGTGCGCATGACGACTTCGTGGGAGGATTTCATGGCCCTGACTGAGGAGATACAACCATTACAGGGCGGCGATTGGGCGAGTGCATCCCCGACCCATGGGCCAGACCCCTCATTTCAGCTTAGGCTAAAACCGTTTTGCCCTGGAAAAAATCCTTCAAATGCTGGCTATGGTCGTGGGCAAGGCAATCCCAAGGCAGGGCGTCGGGGGCAAAGGATTGCACCTCCAGCACTTCGCGGGGATCGGCAATGTAGGGCGTTCCCTGCACCCGCATCGCCACCGCCACGCAGACAGAATGAAAACGCGGATCTCGGTTTGGTTTGGAGTACACCCCCACCAGGCGTTCTAATTCAGCGTGCTCAATGCCCGCCTCCTCCCTCAGCTCTCGACGGGCGGCGTCAATCACATCCTCACCCCAGTCCACCAGGCCACCGGGCAGACTCCAGCGGCGGTTATCCCGGCGCAAAATCAAGACAATGGTGCCATCGGCCAGGACTGGAATCACGCAGGTACCGAGGATGGGCCGCCGAAACAGTACCCCCGCCAGGGTGCGTAGCATATGGGCAAAGTAGGACATGGAATTTCCTCAACGAGCTGGGTTGAGGCCAGCCAAGAACAATTAATACAACCCATCGTGATGCAACCCGTGCTGAAACCACCTTGGGGACTCTGGCCAAGTCTTGATGCGATGCCGCGTTCGCCCAACCCTCCATCTAACTGGGTGCCAGAGTCATCCCTCGGTCAGATCCGCCAGCACCGTTTCCGCGTGGGTTTCGGCTTTTACCTTGAGGTAGATTTTCTCTAGGGTGCCGTCGGGGCCAATGATGAACGTGCTTCGGGTGATACCCATATATTCTTTGCCCATGAACTTTTTCAGGCCATAAACCCCAAATCGGGTGGCCACTTCGCCGCCTTCGTCAATCAGGAGCGGAAAGGGCAGGTTGTATTTGGCAGTGAATTTGGCGTGGGATTTAGCATCGTCGGCACTCACCCCCAGCACCGTCACGCCCTGGTCTTGGTAGGCGGCGTAGGCATCGCGGAAGCCACAGGCTTCCTTGGTGCAGCCCGGAGTGTTGTCGCGGGGATAGAAATACAGCACCACCCGCTGACCTTTGAGGGTTTCGAGACTGTAAAGATTACCCTCTGCATCGGGCAGGGCAAAATCGGGAGCAGGATCACCAACGGCAAGGGACATAGGAGTTACTCAGCAAATAGGGGGCTAGTCAACGGACGTAATGACGGCATCTAAGGTCATCCAAGGCCCGAGTCAACAGGCACGGCTAGACAACTGTGGTTATTTTATCGCCGAGGCTAGCGTCCGTAGCGGGTGAGACCAGGCTCGCAGTGGCATCTAACCGCCATGGACAATTGATACTACCAGAAGAGATGATTCAACCAATGGCCGAAGAACTTGGGGCCAGGGGGTTCGGGATAGTCGGCGGGGAGCAGGGCGGCAAAGGCTTGCTCAAGCTGGGCTAGACAACTGTGGTTATTTTATCGCCGAGGCTAGCGTCCGTAGCGGGTGAGA
>CAZWNR010000324.1:0-5370 GCA_964635665.1 uncultured bacterium
CGGATGGAGAATCGGCCCCAGTTACCAACCAACCCCGTTCCGGCCTGGCCCACCTCCCCGGTGCCCACCTCGGTCAAGGACTTCCCTCACCGTGCCGTTTCGATCCCGTCAATCTAGGCGGCGAAAATTCTGGTATTTAGGCCTTCCTGGGGGCGATCCCAAACGGCTATAAGCACTGCTGACACTGTGTTACAAACCATTCATGACTCGATGCCTTGTGTTACAGTAATCGGGTAACATGTTTTGCTTTCGGTAGGCTGGTTAGTCACAGTCTGATCTCAGTGTCTGATCTCAGTTCTCGGGTAAATCGGTGAGTACCACTCCGAATCGAACTTGTCTACATTTCATGTCTAATTTGGAGTTGTGCCATGTCGATTTATGTAGGGAACTTAGCCTACAGCGCTACGGAGGGAGACATTACCGAGGTCTTCGCCGAGTACGGAGCCGTTAGCCGAGTGACGGTGCCCACCGACCGGGAAACCGGTCGTCCGCGGGGGTTCGCCTTTGTGGAAATGGAGCAGGAAGCCGACGAAGATGCGGCTATTGAAGCCCTAGACGGTGCGGAATGGATGGGACGCGAGCTGCGGGTTAACAAGGCTCGTCCCAAGGAAAAGCGGGCCGGTGGTGGCGCACCCCGTGGCAACTTCGGGGGGCGTGGCAATGGCGGCGGCAACCGCGAGTTCTCTCGCTGGTAGACTCAGAGGTAAGGGGCTGATGGCCTTCAGGCCCCTTGCGTCACACAAGGATTGTCAGTCTATGGCAGAGGATCTTTATCCTCTGCCATTCTTGTTTAGACCTGGTTACCGCCTAGGCGGCTAGGATTAGGTGAGGTAGGCGTCAGGATGCCCTGGCTTGGAGGTGGGCGGCGAACCATGGCCAGTTCTGGGGGTGTAGAACCGCCAGCGATGGGGTCCATATCCCTCCGTCATTGCTAGGTAAACCTGTGGAGAGCAGGCCAAGATAAACAGATTTTTTTTAGATTTCCGGCTCATTTTGAAGGGTTAGGCCGTCACAATTTGGGATTTCTAAGACTATAGCCCGCCCCTGGGGGTGGGGTACCCCTGTCCCTTTGCTTTGCTGCCATGGGTTCTCCAAATCTCGATGATCTGCGTCCTCTCTGTCGTGATCAAGAGGCCTTTCTGCGGCTTCAGCAATTGTTGGCGGAACGGGAGTTGCTGTATCAGCAGTTTGCCACCCAGGTGGCTCAGCAATTGCAGGAGCAGCAAACGCTGATGACCCGGCAACAGGCTGCCGAAGCCGCGAGTCGGGCCAAGAGCCAGTTTTTGGCTATGATGAGCCACGAACTGCGTACCCCCCTCAACGCCATTCTGGGCTTATCATCCCTGCTCAGTCAGCAGGTGGTGGGGCCACTAACCCCAAAGCAGTTGGAATACCTTAACTGCATCTACGCCAGCGGCGAACATCTCCTAGCGCTGATCAGCGACATCCTCGACCTCTCGAAGGTGGAGGCCGGGCAGGAACATCTGCGGCTGTCTGAGGTGGATATTCCGGCACTGTGCCAAACCTGCTTGGCCATGGTGGCTCCCCGCGTAGCGACCAAGCCCATTACCCTATCCTGCCAGGTGGCGGAGACCGCACAGACCTGCATGGCGGATGAGCAACGCCTGCGCCAAATGTTGTTGAACCTGCTGTCCAATGCCGTCAAATTTACCGATCAAGGGCAGGTGACCCTGACGGTGCAGTCCGTCGGGGGCATGGTGCAGTTTGAGGTGGCCGATACGGGCATTGGTATCGCTGATGATCAACGAGGTCAGCTCTTTAAGCCCTTTACCCAACTGGATAGCGACCTCAACCGCCGCTATGACGGCACGGGCCTTGGCCTTGCCCTCACCCAGCAATTGGCCCAACTCCACGGTGGCTACGTCACCGTGGAATCGGAAAAGGATCACGGCAGCCGATTTTCCCTATATCTGCCCGTGGATGGTCGCCCTAGCCGTTCTCCCCGCCCCGTCGAAACAACCTCGACGTCGCCCCCCAGTCTCGTTCTCCTCGATCCCGACCCCAGTCGCCCCCATCCCTGGATGACCTACCTCGAACTCTGCGGCTGGCAGATAATCCGACAAACCCACTGGACAGAGGTGCTACCTATCCTGCGCTGTCAGCCTCCCCACCTCCTCGTGCTCCTAAGCCAGGATAATGCGGGCACCCTCGCCGCCGACCTCCAGACCCTGCCAACCCCACGGCCTAAGATCGTCCTCCTGGGGGAAATCGATCTTAGGCCAGGCCCGATGGCACCGTTAGCGGCGATGGTAGATTTGACGCTGGCGCTGCCCCTAACGGTACCCAAGCTAGAGCGGCTGCTAGCCCTCAGCTCAGCCCCTGGATTGGATCACCCCCTTTAGTCGTTGTAGCGCATCTCAGTACGACGCCCTAGGCCCGCGCCGTCACTGTTCCAACGGTCAGTGAATTCCCTAGATCACATCAGCTTGGGCGTGACTATGGGTGCAGCTAGACACGGAGAGGTCGGGTATAGTGTGGGTCGGTGATGTCTTGTGTTTTCGGTCTTCTTTACCGCCCAGGTAGCCCCCATGAGTGCCAGCAGTCCCGTTGTTGAAATTTTGTCTGCCGAAGAAATGCGGCGCACCCTCAATCGTCTAGCGTCGGAGGTGATTGAGCGGGGGGGAGACCTGCGCCACCTGGTGTTGCTGGGCATCTATACCCGTGGGGTGCCCCTGGCTCACATGCTGGCCCACCAAATTCAGCGCCTAGAAGAGGTGAAGCTGCCCGTGGGGGCCATCGACATCACCCTCTACCGTGACGATCTCGACAAAATCAGCACTCGCACCCCGGCCCGCACCAAAATACCCTTTGACCTCACCAATAAAGTCGTCGTGCTGGTGGACGACGTGATCTACAGCGGACGTACCATGCGCGCCGCCCTCAACGCCGTGCTGGACTATGGTCGCCCCAGCGCCATTCGTCTTGCTGTCCTAGTAGACCGAGGCCACCGAGAACTGCCCATTCACCCCGATTTTGTCGGTCGGGTATTGCCCACCGCCAAGGACGAATTGGTAAAGGTGTTCTTGCAAGATACCGATGGTCGGGATGGGGTGCATCTGCTGAAACCGGAGGGTTAGGAAATTGGGAATCGGAGGTCGGGCGTCGGGAATCGAAACTACGCCACAAGGATCAAGCCAACGGTAGGGGCCAGGTTTCCTGTTTTTGCGTGGGATGCGCCAAGCAGCCTGGGGATTCTGGGCTGGGTGAAGGCATCCCCTAGTCCCAGATAGCCGTTCTTTCCTACTATGGAAAATGAACGTTGCTGAGCTAACCCCGTGACCGTAATGCCCATCGCTGCCCACGAAACCCAGACCCGCAAGGCGGATCATCTTCGGATTTGTCTAGACGAAGGTGTGCAGTGCCGCCAAGTGACCACGGGGCTGGAGCGGTTTCGGTTTAGCCATTGCGCCCTGCCGGAGGTGGACTGGCAGGATCTTGATCTGGGCACAGGGTTTTTGGGACATCGTCTGGGGGCACCGCTGCTGATTTCTTCCATGACGGGCGGCACCGAGGAGGCCCATCGCATTAACCAACGACTGGCGGCGGCGGCCCAGCGCTACGGGTTGGCCATGGGGGTGGGTTCCCAGCGGGTAGCCATAGAAAACCCCGACCTGATGACCACCTTTCGGGTGCGGCAGGTGGCCCCCGACATTCTGCTACTGGCCAACCTGGGGGCGGTGCAGTTCAACTACGGCTACGACATCGACCAATGCCGTCGGGTGGTAGATCACCTAGAAGCCAGCGCCCTAATTTTGCACCTCAATCCCCTGCAAGAGGCCGTACAAACCCGTGGCGACACCAACTTTAAGGGGCTGCTCACCAAAATTGAACAAGTCTGCGCCGCCCTGCCCGTGCCCGTAGTGGTTAAGGAGGTGGGCAACGGTATTTCTGCGCCCTTGGTACAGCGGTTGATGGCAGCGGGCGTCTCTGCGGTGGATGTGGCTGGGGCCGGGGGCACCTCCTGGGCCAAGGTTGAAAGCGAGCGGGCTCTTGATCCCATCCAGCGTCGCCTCGGCCAAACCTTTGCCGATTGGGGCCTGCCCACCGCCGATTGTCTGATCGCGGCCCGCCAGGTGGCCCCCACGCTACCGCTGATTGCCTCTGGTGGATTGCGCAACGGGCTAGACGTAGCCAAAACCCTTGCCCTAGGAGCCGATCTGGCGGGGCTAGCCTATCCCTTCCTCAAGGCTGCCAGCGACTCGGAGGAGGCCGTTACTACCCTGGCCGAGGTGCTGATTGCGGAAGTCAAAACAGTGCTGTTTTGTACCGGACAAGCCACCCTCTCCGGCCTGCGTCAAGAGGGCGTTTTGCTTAAAACCGAGTCGTTTCCGCCAGGGCAACATTGAAGTGAGTTGCCTGATAAAACCTGCCAGGCCCTAAATCCGCCCCAGGAACAGGAGACCTATCCCCTACATTTCTGATCCTCAAGCCGCCTTGCCTACCCCCGATATCGATGAGGGGGACGCCGCCTCACCCTACGTTTTTTCAACCCTCTCTTGGCAGGGGGGCAAGAGACCGCTAGAGTATGTGGTTTTGTTGCGGTTATGCAGATCCTGCTCTGCCAAAGTTTAATTTCAGCAACAACTTCAGTCCTTCCTGTCCATTCTCCCTTAGGCTAAAGGAGTATGAGCCGTAGGATCGGGATTGCAGGGTGGCCGTGGAAACTGTCCAGGGTGTCGGCCATCTAGAATCTTGGCTGCGCTCATCGGTGAACTGGGTACTACACCATGCCGCTAACGGTTTTGCTAGCCGAAGATGACGAGGGCACTCGCCTCTCGATTTGTGACTACCTAGAGCTAGAGGGCTACTCGGTGGTACTGGCGAGCGATGGTGAAATGGCACTGCAACAGGTGTTTGACTATCAGCCCCAGATCATCATTACCGACATTGGCATGCCCCACCTAGACGGCTATACGCTGATTCAAAAGGTGCGGCAACATCCTGCCTTTCGGCTGCTGCCCGTTATTTTTCTAACCGCTCACAACCAAATGCAGGATCGCATCCGGGGGTATCAGGTGGGATGCGATGCCTACTTGCCTAAGCCCTTTGATTTGCAAGAAATTGGGGCGATTGTGCGGAATCTGCTGGAGCGTTCCCAACTGATTCAGTCTGCCTGGATTCAGCAGGTGGCCCTACAAACCGCCCAGCAACGGGCCATGGAGGCTGAAGCTCACGGATTGAAAGCCGAAGTTGAGGCTAGGTCGGCGGCACCGAGTATGGCAACGGTCTGTATGCCACCCCCAGACTTTGAGCCAGACCTCACCCCCCGCGAACAGGATGTGTTGATTTTGCTCTCTGATGGGTTGTCCAATGCCCAGATTGGGGATCGCCTCTTCCTCAGCCCCCGCA
>CAZWNR010000325.1:0-5311 GCA_964635665.1 uncultured bacterium
TTAACGACGCCCCCGCCCTAGCCCAGGCCGATGTGGGCATGGCCATTGGCACCGGCACCGATGTGGCCATCGCCGCCAGCGACATCACCCTGATTTCCGGCGACCTGCACGGCATTGTCACCGCCATCCAGCTTTCCCGCGCCACCATGGCCAACATTCGCCAAAACCTGTTCTTCGCCTTCATCTACAACGTGGCCGGAATCCCCATCGCGGCAGGCGTGTTGTACCCCATCTTTGGCTGGTTGCTCAGCCCCATCATTGCCGGAGCCGCCATGGCCTTTAGTTCGGTTTCCGTGGTCACTAATGCCCTGAGATTGCGGAACTTTCGACCCAATCTGGGATAGATCAATCCCCGTACGGGCGCACCGCCGTGCGCCCCAACCCACCCACCTTCCTACCGTACGGGCGCACAGCGGTGCGCCCCAACCTTCCTTCCAGGAGAATCCCCATGAACGTCAAACCCTTTACCCTCACGGGTCTTGTCCTCACCCTGGCTCTCACCCTGGCCACAGGTGTCCCAGCCCAAGAAGACCATGGCACGATGGATCATCGTCCAGAAGCCACTGGACAGTTTCAGCGCATCGATCAACCCCTCTGGTCTAGGCTGGCCGTTACCAGTGCTGGCCTGGGGCTGATTGGCCTTGAACTCTGGTGGTTTGTGTTCAGCAAACCCCAGCCGCCCAAAGTCGCCGCCACCGGCGAGTAGAACACCACCCTACTCTGCGAGTTCTGCGGTTTGCTTCTGGGGTCTGCACCCAAGGCAAGGAAACCAGGCCGGGCCTAGGGCGACAAATAACGCTGGGCAAAAACTTCCCAGGGCAGACCCTCTTGGTCTAAAACCATGAGAAACGGATCACCGGCCTGTCTCCGTTGTTGTTAGTCGGTCCCGCGCCAGCCCAGGGGTTCAATTTCGGGGGTGGCTAGACGTGGATCGCACAAGATATCCAGGCGGGCCTTGGGAGATTCGGGCAGTTCATCGCTGATGATCAGCAAATCCGTGTCACTTTCTAAGGTGAAGTCCCCCCTGGCTAGGGATCTAGAGACAATGACGCGATAGTGCCTGATTGGGAGTTGGTTAAGGTATTGTTAAATCTGCTGCGCCCGCCATCGTAATCGAGCGATTGTGTCGATCATGATGCCCTTACCAAATCTTCCAAAAAAATGGCGATCCTTTCGCACAGTGGATACTTTTGATGGCATCGTTCTCATCACAGAAATCCATCAGTCTTCACCGGCATCTCCCCATAAAATAGGAGCTTGACTGACCCTAAAATCTGGATTACTCCTCCTCGGCCATTGCCTCGGATGCCTCGGCCTCGGATGCCTCGCTGACGCTGGGTTCATCGGGGTCTTGCAGGGTGGGGGGCACCACGGCCACAGCGGCAATGGCGTCATCGCCATCGAGCTTTTGCAGTCGCACCCCGGTGGCGGGGCGCGACTGAATGGAAATGTCGTTCACCCGCTGGCGAATGATGATGCCGCGATTGGTGACCAGCATCAGTTCGTCGCCATCGCCTACTACCAAAAGAGCCGCTAGGGTATCGTCATCCTTACGGAATTTGATCGCCTTGAGGCCCAGTCCAGCCCGATTTTGTAGCCGGAACTTGGATACGGGCACCCGCTTACCCAACCCAGAGGAGGTAATCACCAGTACCCAGGGGCCGGGGTCATTGGAGGTGGTTAGGGTATCGTCTTCGTCGTCCGTGTCGGTGTCGGCGGCGGCCTGCACCGCTTCCACCACCTGGCTGGGCAAAATATCCATGCTGATCAGCTCGTCGCCATCGCGCAGGGACATGGCTCGCACGCCGCGAGTGGGTCGCCCTAGGGGCCGGAGTTGGTCGTCGTCTACCTTAAAGTGAATGGTCATGCCGTGGCGAGAACCGATCAGCAGGCTATCGGTGCTGCGGGCAAGGCGCACCCAGCGCAGGTGGTCGCCTTCCTCTAGGGAAATGGCGATCAGACCGTTGGCGCGGATGTTGCTGAAGGCAGAAAGAGCTGTTTTTTTGACGAAGCCGCCCCGCGTCAGCATCACCAGGTAGTCTTCGTCGGTGAATTCGCGCACCGCCAGCACCGAAGTAATCACCTCTTCTTTAGGGATGGGCAGCATTTGCACAATGGGCACCCCCCGCGCCACCCGTGAGCCTTCGGGAACTTGGTAGGCCCGCAACGAGTAGGCCACGCCTCGGTCGCTGAAGAACATCAGGTAATCGTGAGTGTAGCAGGTGATGAAGTGCTGAACGCCGTCGTCCTCCTTCATCTTGGCTCCGGCCTTGCCCCGGGTGGCGCGGCTTTGGGCCTCAAAGGTGGTGAGGGGCATCCGCTTGATGTAGCCCTGATCGGTAACCAGAATCACCACCTGCTCGTTGGCGATCAGGGAAATGTCGGTGAGTTCGCCCTCGTCCATTTCGATGGTGGTGCGGCGAGGATCGTTGTGCTTGGCCTTTAGTTCGCCTAGTTCGGTGATGATGATCTCTAGGATGCGTTCTCGACGGGCCAAAATATCCTGAAGATCGGTGATTTTGGCCACCAGGTCTTCGTGTTCGCTCTGGATTTTGTCGGCTTCTAGGGCGGTGAGACGGCGCAACTGCATTTGCAGAATGGCGTCGGCCTGCACCTCCGAGAGGCCGTAGCTGTCCATCAATTCTTGCTTGGCGGTAGGGGTATCGGCGGCGTGGCGGATGAGGGCAATCACCGCATCCAAATTGGCCAGGGCAATCAGGTAGCCCTGGAGGATATGATCCCGCTCCTGGGCCTTGCGCAGCTCGTACTGGGTGCGGCGGGTAATGGTCTCTTCCCGGAACTCCAGGAACACCTCCAGCATCCGCTTCAGACCCAGCAGTTGGGGTTCCCCATTCACCAGGGCCAGCATGTTAACGCCAAAGTTATTTTGCAGCGGCGTTTGCTTGTAGAGGTTGTTCAACACCACGCGGGGGTAGGCGTCGCGCTTCAGTTCGATGACAATGCGCATCCCATCGCGGTCACTCTCGTCGCGGATGTCAGAGATGCCCTCCAGCCTACGCTCGTTCACCATTTCGGCGATACGCTCAATCATGCCTGCCTTGTTGGTTTGGTAGGGCAGTTCGGTAATGATGATCGCTTCTCGGTCGGGGCGGCCCCGGTGCTCGATGGTTTCGAGGCTGGCTACGCCGCGCATGGTCACCGAACCGCGCCCCGTGGTGTAAGCATCGCGAATGCCGCTACGCCCCAGAATTTGGGCTCCGGTAGGAAAGTCGGGACCGGGGATAATCTCCATCAACTCGGCAGTGGTAATGTCGGGGTTGTGGATCAGGGCAATTACGCCGTCGATCAGTTCACCGGGGTTGTGGGGGGGAATGTTAGTGGCCATACCCACGGCGATGCCGGAGGAGCCATTCAGCAAAAGCTGGGGCAAGCGCGAGGGCAATACCACGGGTTCCTGCTGGGAACCATCAAAGTTATCGGCAAAATCGACGGTTTCCGACTCAATATCCTGCAACAGCGAGTCGCTAGTTAGGGATTGCAGGCGACATTCGGTGTATCGCATCGCCGCCGGGGGGTCGTTGTCGATAGAGCCAAAGTTGCCGTGGCCGTTGATTAGCGGCGACCGCATCGAAAAGTCCTGGGCCATCCGCACCAGGGCATCGTAGACCGCCGTATCGCCGTGGGGGTGATACTTACCCAGCACTTCCCCCACCACACGGGCGCACTTTCTAAAGGGGCGATCCGCCGCTAAGCCCAGTTCGTGCATGGCGTAGAGAATGCGGCGGTGCACCGGCTTGAGACCGTCCCGCGCATCGGGTAAGGCTCGCCCCACGATTACGCTCATGGCGTATTCCAGATAAGAGCTCTCCATTTCGTTGCGTAGATCGGTGGGAACGATACGCTCTTCTGGGGTTGCCATGGGCAAAAAAGCTCCGAATTTGCGAACAACAAAGCGCTAGTCAGACCCTCGCACCGAGTGGTGCTGAATAGCGCTCAAAAGGCTTGATTTTTGGGCATTCACGCCTTTTACATTTTAGCACAAAACCCCCACTTGAGGGACTGTCCGGCTATGGTAGGCGTAGGGGATAGCAGGCTACTTTTCGGCCCTAGTTTTCCCCTTATTTCCAAGCCTAGTGGCCCTCACCCTAGATCCCTCTTCCAATATGGGCTACTGCTTATATGTATCCTGCTCTCATGCCGTCATACCTGTGGGATCCCCCTAAATCTCCCTACCCTGCGGGAAGCCGCGAGCGTCTATAGAAAGGGGGACTTTGAATCCGAGAAGCCGATTCCCCCCTTTTTTAGGGGGGCCAGGGGGGATCAACCTTAGGAACCAAGCAGCATAGAGACTTTTGTATAAGCAGTAGCATCCCTGGGAGAGGATCTGGAGGTGAGAGCCTGCCCGCCTGTCCGCCCCACCCATCCCGCCGTGCACCACGATTTTTCCCTTGCCGACTTCGCCATTTTCTACTCCCCGGTTTTCCTCAGCCACGATACGGGGCAAATCCATCCCGAAAATGCCGGACGCCTAACCGCCATCGTCAACGCCCTAAAGGCCGCACCCTGGGCTGATCATTTGGATTGGTGTGAGCCAACCCCCGCCGATCAGCGCTCGGTGGATCGAGAGATTGTCGCCGTTCATGACCCGGCCTATGTGGCCAAAATTCGTCAGTTTGCGGCGGCTGGCGGCGGCTACTGGGATGGCGATACCGCCGTGTCTCCCCCCAGCTATGAGGCGGCGCGGCTGGCGGTGAGTGCGTGGCTAGACGGGGTAGATTACGTTTTGCAAACGGGGCATTCCGCCTTTGCCCTGGTGCGCCCCCCCGGACACCACGCGATCCGCGACAGCGGCATGGGCTTTTGCATTTTTTCCAACGCCGCCATTGCCGCCCACTACGCCCTGCAACAACCGGGCATTCAGCGGGTCGCCATTTTGGATTGGGACGTACACCACGGCAACGGCACCCAATACCTGGTGGAGGCCAACCCCGCCATCGCCTACTGTTCGCTGCACCAGTTTCCCGCCTATCCCGGCACCGGACGCAGCACCGAAACGGGCCTACACCACAACGTCCTCAATCTGCCCATGCCGCCCGGAAGCACCAGCGCCGACTACTACAAAAAATTCGACCAGCAGGCGATTCCCTTCTTGCGGGCCTTCAACCCCGACCTGCTGCTGATTAGCGCCGGATACGATGCCACCGCCGCCGACCCCCTAGCCAACATCAACCTAAGCCCCCAAGACTACGCAACCTTTACCCACTTTGCCCTGCGCGTTACCGACAAAATTCTCTTTGGCCTAGAGGGCGGCTACGACTACAACGCCCTCAGTCAGGCCGTTGTGGCCACC
>CAZWNR010000326.1:0-3994 GCA_964635665.1 uncultured bacterium
GCCCAGTGCCCCGCTGATCGACAAACACGAGATCGCGCTCTTGCAGCAAGGCGGGTAACACCGGCCAGATGGTTAACACATCGACCGCAAAGGTTTTAATGGTCGTGCTGCCGGGGCCACCATTTTCCACAAACAAGGGGGATGGGGCAGGGTTCTCGCCAATGCTGCGGGTTCTGACTACTGCCACCTGAATGGTCGGCCCATCGGGTTGGCTGTGGCGCTCGGGTACGGTGACATAGCCGCAGTCAGACATAGCGCTTTGCAGCACGTTCAGGCCAAAGGTGGAGCAGTCGGTGGATTCCCAAGCAGGGCTGGTAGGGGCACTGCCCATCGCTGACGTGGCCGTGACGATGGTAATGCCCAGGGCAGCGAGTCCGATCAAACGATTGAGGGAGTGAGTCATGGTGGGGCTTCCTGGATGGGTAGAAAAAAACGAGTCAGCCTAGAGCGTGGATCAGCGGGGCGAGATACCCGAGAATAACTCAGGCCTTAGGAGCTATCTGTTATTGCTGGTAACCGTTCATCAGGCCGCACAAACACCGGACGAAAATTGTCTACCCAGGCGGTATTCAGGGCCGCATTGGGGCAGAGAAAGAAGGTATGGGCAATAGCCTGAGCCCATCGGGAATAACGGGTGGTGTCGTGCTCGGTGAGCGGGATGGTGATCCTGCGGGCCTTGGGCAGCAGACCGCTACTCGTCAGCAAGATGGGAGCTTTCATGGCAAGTTCGTTCATGGCAAGTTACTGACGGCAAGTTCGTTCGAGCCGCGTAGCCGGATCACTTGGTCTCGCCAGGAGAGCACCAGCGGGTCGGTCTCAATCGATTGCCCCAGTTGTTTAACTCGCCATTTGCGAAACGCCAGCTCATCCTGGGCTTTGACCATGGCCGCAGAGGCACGGCGACTGTAGCCGGGAATGCGGCGAGTTTTGAAGAGGCGATCACCCTGAATCGCCTCGTACTCTTCTGGGGTTACCACGGTGCCAACCTCGTCCGCCAATTCGCTCTGAATCACCTGGCGCTCCCAGATTCCGCTCCGCCACAGCATGATCAGAACAATCACCATGATCGGCAGCAGCGGAATGTTCTTAATCCATCCCGCCACCAGCCAGGCCAGCAGGAAGTTAATGTCTTCTGTCGGGAGGGTAGCCGGAGCACCGCCACGGCTTAAGGCGGAGACTAACCCCTGCACGTTGTAGAGAAAGTGTGCCGTGTAGCCCAGCAGCCAGCCGATGATGGGAGCCGCATAGTGCAGCCAGGGGCGGGTGGTCTGGCGAGACAAGCCCAAAAATAGGCCAAAAATTCCGGTAAACAGGGCATGGCCGCCAAAGCCAAACAGACTGTGGCGTAGGCCCAACTGCGCCCCCCAGGGCACAAAGCCCCACTGCATTGAAGATTGAGCCACATACAGGGCCGACTCAAACAGGTTAAAGCCGATGCCCACCAGTGCTCCGTAAATAAAGCCATCGCGCACATTATCAAACTCGGACTTGAGCAGCCAAAATAGCAGCAACACCCCCAACCCTTTGGTGAGTTCTTCGTCGAGCGGCCCCGCAATCGGCGCACCCAGGGTCAGCACAGGATTGACACCCAGAGCGGCTTGCAGGTCGGGATGGGCTTGAAGATAGACTTCCACCAGATGAAAGATCCCCAGGTTGAGCGGCAGAGCCAATCCGGTGGCCAGCAGGCTACCCCACAGGATGGCGATCGCATACAACCAGGGAGATTCCGGTTCCCGGCGATCCAGAAACCACAAAATGGCCAACGGAATGATCGACAGTAGCGCTGCCCACAGCAGAGCTTCAAAGAAAATCCGGGTGGCATCCGCATCTAATGCCGCCAAAATCGGCAAGATTTGAACAACGCTAATCGCTAACAAAACGACTAAAACGAGAATCGTCAATTTAGCGATACGGGGATTCTTTAAGGGCGAACCGTAGAGGATGGCAGCTTTCGGGCTTAACAAAATGGGTACCTCATTTAAGCAATACTTTTGTTTCAACCGGGAAGGGCCTTAGGCGACTTCTGGAAAACTTTCTGCCTGATGGTGGGCAGTGCCCACCCTACGGTGGCTAGGGCCGTTGAGATCCCAGGGTTCTTCGGTTTAGAAGCCATGGGTATTGGTCTACCCACCAGGAGAACCCTGGGATCTGGTCTTCGGTAGAATGAGTCATGGCCTTGTGTGAGCGGAGCACTGTATCGATGAGCCAAGCCCTCTCGACGGAAACCCAGGTGTTGACCTTTGAGGACTATCTGCGCCACGACGATGGCACCGATACCCGCTACGAACTGATGAACGGAGTGCTGGTGGAAATGCCCCCAGAATCGGAAGAGAACAACGATATTGCTCGCAAGCTGTTGTTTGAGTTGGCAAAGCATCTGCCCATCTCCCTCTTGGCCTACAAAGACACCGAGATCGAAGTCACCGGGCGACGCGCCACCTGCCGAATTCCCGATTTGCTGGTGCATACCGAAGCCTCGAAAGCCGCCATCGCGGGGACGACCCGCGCCACCATTACCCGCGATATGCCGCCCCCGTCCCTGGTGGTGGAGGTGGTCAGCCCTGGACAAACTAATCGCGAACGCGGCTACCGCTACAAACACACCGAGTATGCGGGGCGAGGCATTGCGGAATATTGGATTGTCGATCCCGAAACCCGGCAGGTGACGCTGTGCCTGTGGGTGAACGGGCAGTATGAAGACCGGGTCTATAGCGGTGCAGAAACCCTGCAATCTAATGTGGTGCCAGGGTTTGAGCTGACGGTGGCGCAAATTTTGGAGTGAATGGGGGCGATTTCCGCAATAGATACCTGGGATCTGTGATGGGTTAACGCAAAAATTGGGTCTACCCACCTGGAAAACCCTGGAACCTAATCGTGACAGTAACGACATCACAATCCTGGCTCCATTGGGGGTTGGGCGGTGCTGGTACCCTTCATCGATGCCTCCAGGGAGTAGTACTGGGGAATGCCGATCTCGATGCCATTGGCTTCTAGGGCACGTCGTACCCGTAGCCGAAACTCGCGCCCCACGGCCATGTGCTGCCCCGGTTCGGTCTGAATCCAGGTGGTGATGGTCATGCCGCTGTGGGAGACGCTGTCAATCCCCAGAATTTTGGGGGCCGAGAGAATCTTGTCGTGCCAGAGGGGATCGTCATAGAGGTCTTGGGCGACAGCCCGCATCACCGTTAGGGCATGGTCGGGGTCGGTGTGGTAGGCCACATCAATGCTGAAATTCACCCGCGACCAACTGCGGGTGAGGTTTTTGACCTGGGTAATGCTGCTGTTGGGGATGGTGATCAGTTCGCCGTGGCTGCTGCGAATTTGGGTGACCCGCATATTCAGGTTTTCCACCAAGCCCGTGGTCTGCGCTCCTAGGTCAATGACATCGCCGATGGCATACTGGTCTTCGGCCAAAATCAGAAAGCCATTCACCAGATCCTTCACCAGGTTTTGGGAGCCAAAGGTAATGGCTAACCCCACCAAGCTCCCAATGGCAATCACCGAAGCCGTGGATAGCCCCAGCGTATTCAACCCCGACAACACCCCCGCCAGGAGAATCACCACCGTCACCAGCCCTTTCATCGCCCCGGCAATGGTAGAGGTGCGCAGGTGACGGCGTTGGCTATCGCCGACCTCAATAAAGTCGATCAAATCTAGGGGGTTCCAGCGGGTGATAAAGCGATCAATTAACCGACGGCTGATGCGGATCGCCAACCCCGTTACAAACCAAACCAGCAGCAGAGACAGCAGCATATCTAGGATATGAAGCTGGTTGCGGATGAGGTAGACGGAGACCTTGACTAACCAAAAGAAGCCCCCGTACAAAATCACCATCAGTAGCCAAAACAGCAGCCATTGGAGAATCTCTAGGGCGGCCAGTTGGCGATCTAGGTTAAAAATCTGCGGTAGCCGCTGCAAAAAAGCCATGCGCCGCCGCACGAGGGATTCCTCCACCGTTTCCCCCCCATCATCCAGGACAGATTTAGGAGTCACC
>CAZWNR010000326.1:4094-5304 GCA_964635665.1 uncultured bacterium
GAGGGATTCCTCCACCGTTTCCCCCCCATCATCCAGGACAGATTTAGGAGTCACCGCAAATTCAGGAATGGCAGATTCAGGGGGAGGCGTAGCCTGAAGGGCTTTTTTCTGTCGTCGCAGCCGACCTTGCGGTTTAGATAGGGCGTACTTTAGGCCAATAATCCCCAGACTGCTCAGCAACACCCCGGTCAAAATGTGATTGACCCGACGACGGGCGGCGGGGAGCTGTTCTAGTCCACTGCGAATTTCCGATTCGAGGATGTCGCGCCATTCCTCCGCGAGGATATCAACGGGCTGACCATTGAAGTCGGCGTCAAATTCTGTCACCGAAAGTAAGACCAAGGGGCGAGGAAACTGATCATCTCGCACATCAACAATGGCCACATTATTGAGTTGGGAGACCTCAAACACCAGGGACTCTGGATCCATAGGCCGCTGAAGTAAGAGCAGCAACTTGGCCTGAATTTCCTCCGCCCGTTGCTCCACGGTTTGACGACCACTCAAACTATCCATCGCCCGGTCATACACCGTGGGAGAGGCAATGGTAAAAAGATTATTGGCGCTGAGGGGAGATTGAACGGAGATCGCTTCCATGTTGCCATAGCGCGTCACCTCTGGCGGCGGCCCGATCACCCCTTTTTGACCAAACCCCTCTGGAAAGGAGAACTGAGCCTGACTGGGTTGGCCAGCCGCCAAACTGAGGCCTAGGGCGAGAGCAAAGGCGAGGATAACGGTGAACAGGCGTTTTAACGGCGTTGGCATTCGAGTCGGTATAGGTTGAACAGAGGCTGTCTACATCGACAGATTGAGATACCCTCAAATGCACTCTAGGCTCATGTGCCCGTCTGCCTTCTCAGGGAGTACAGGGGCCAACCCGGCGTGGTCGGCCTGGCAGCTAACGGCGACATAGTCTGCATCTTGCAGTTGTAGGGCTCCGTCGGTGATCACCGGAGCAACCGTGTCGGTAACGGTGGCATCGAACAGGTCAGAACTCTGCACACAGCCCAATACCTGGATATCCCCTGCCTGGGCCGCCGGAGAAATCGCCAGTACGCCACCGCCGCCGCTGCAAAAGGCCTCCAGGGTACTGCCGCCCTCCATTACCAGGGCTTGCCCATCGGCACTCAGGCTCAGCCCGGTGGGGAGGTCGGCGGCGGGCTCCGTCATCGGTGGGTTGGCCGCACCTTCAGGGGTTACCTCCGGCTGGGAG
>CAZWNR010000327.1:0-5256 GCA_964635665.1 uncultured bacterium
CTAGGTCAAACCCGCCGTCATCAGCGGAGGAGAGATCCAAGTTGAGGTCAAAGCCGTCGGTAGCGTTGAGATTTTCGGTGTTACCGAAGTCGAGTTCCGAGGAGGTGTCATCGAGAAGCACCGAATCAAAGTCTAGGTCTTCATCGGTATCGCTGGGTTCAAAAACAACGGATTCAAAGGCGTCATCAAAATTGATCGCGGCCTCATCGGTAGTGCCTAGATCGAGGTCTAGATTTAGATCGTCGGTTTCAGACGTGTCGAGCTCCAGGGGATCAAGGTCTTCGGCCAAGGCGGAGAGAGGAGGTGCATCCTCGCGCATTTGAATGGTTTCAGTCCAGGCATGGGCTTCGGCCCCCTGTTGTTGGCCGCTGACGTTGAGGTAATCCACCGTGGGCAGGCCTAGCCCGGTGATACCTGTTTTGACATAGTTGACTAACTCGGTTTGCGCCGGAACGTTAGCAGACTCCAGCACCACCTGCAACAGGTTCCCCTGCTGGGCCACATGGGCTGTGATGCCTTTGCGCTCCAGATGTTGATTGATGAGAGCGGCGATGGCCTCAGGTTGACCTTGCCTTGCCAGTTGTAGAACTTGGGGGGGCGTTGTAGACATGGTGGTCTTTAGAGCTCGGTGGATTCAGCGAAGGGGTCGAAGAATTCCCTATAGTATGCCCAGTCTGTCTGATCTTGACACACCTCAGGGGTTAGACAGTCTCAGATGTAACGATGTGTGTAATAGAGAATGCAGAAATGGCCCCTGCGTGGATGGAAACGGGCCACTTTGGGGGAGATGGAAACGGCCTCTAGGCTTTAGCAAGGCTGTCTTGAGGTAGATACAGATCTTGAGATGGGTACGGATGACCTATACCCGGATCTGGGCCACGCCATGTATCGGATTTGGTAACGGCGGTGGGGGAATACGGCCTCTGTGGCAGATTGGGAGTCTAAGCTCCATTGAATTGGAAGGATTTCAGAACTTTGGACAATCAACGTCGTTTTGATGTGAGGAACGCCACAATGATGGATTCTCGTCGCCCCCAGATGAAGACTCTGGAACCGGGTCGAATGGCTCAGCGCCTTTCTGCCGCTCTACTCGCTTCGGCGGCGCTGGCCTCTGGTTTTGTATTCACCCCTGTTTTTACCCCCACCGCCATGGCCCAAGAAACTCTGCTTCGCACCCTGACGGTCACTGGCCAGGGCCAGGTTTCCGTGCAAACCACCAAGGCCCAGGTGTCTTTAGGGGTGGATGTGCAGGGCACCGATGCGGCCACGGTACAGCGGGAGGTGGCGCGACGATCTACGGCGGTGGTGGAACTGCTGCGGTCGCGCAATGTGGAAAAACTGGAGACCACCGGGGTTCAACTGAATCCCCAATACAGCTACGAAAACGGACGCTCCGAAGTGGTGGGCTACATGGGCAGCAATACCGTTAGCTTTCAGGTGCCCACCGAGGCTATGGGGCCGATTTTGGATGAGGCGGTGAACGTAGGGGCTAACCAAATTCGGGGTGTCAACTTCATTGCCGAGGATGGTGCCCTCGAAACGGCTCGCCAGCAAGCCCTGCGAGAGGCCGTTAACGATGCCCAAGCCCAGTCCAATGCGGTGCTGAGCGCCCTCAACCTAGGGCCACAGGAAGTTGTCACCATTCAAGTTAATGGGGCTAACCTACCCATGCCCGTGCCCATGCCCCGAAGGGCCGAAGTCGCCAGTGCCGCCGCCGACTATTCCACCCCCGTGATTGGTGGCGAACAGACCGTCCAGGCCAGCGTGACCCTGCAAATTCGGTATTAGGTGTAGATCCCAAGAGCCAGATCCCAGGGTTCTTCATCGGCTAGACGGCGCGACCGAAGAGGAAGGTTCAGAACCCTGGGATCTTTCATGCCTAGGCGGCAAAGGGCTGGGGGTTTTGGTCGCGGCGATGGTTGACGGGGATGGGTTCAGGCTGGTTATCCCCGACCAGGGCGGCGGTGGCTTCTAGGGCTTCTCGCAGGCGTTTGGCGGCGTAGATCGACATATCCCTCGGCACGCTGATTCGATCCCGTAGGTAGCGCAGGGCCACGTCGCTTCCGGCTGGGGGCATACAGCTTTCCCCAGTCATCAGGGTGGTGAGGGCGCAGCGGAGGGCTTCGTCCATCAGGGCATCGGGGGCGGGGTTGACCTGAATTAGGGTGGCCCGATGCTTGAGGACCCGTTGCAGGGCCTCCTGGCGGGAGGTTTCTGGCTCGGCATAGCCCACATCGGGCAGGCCCAACCAGGGGCCATGATCGACCCGCTGTTGATTTTGGCGCGTTTGGGGTAGGTCGTTGCTGTAGCAGCCTCCCATTTGCGGCGGCAGGTCGTGGACGTGGGTGTGGAAGTCGCTCTGGGTGCCGCGATAGGTGGGGCGGGTTTCCATGGCGTCGCACCAGGCCCCAAAATTGGGGTTCACCTCCCGCATGGAGTAGCCCTTGTAGTAAAACAGGCTGGCGTTCATGCGCTCCACGTAGGGGGTGAAGACCAAATCTACGGTGCCGAACTCATCCAAAAAGTAGGGGCCGGAGGTGCTGGCTAGAGCCGCTTCTACCCGATCCATCACCCCCTGAAACTGTTGCCCCGCCCGCTGGTCATCCTGGGCCGACCGAGACGGATAGCACAGCCACATACACCAGGCCCGAAACAGCAGCCGCTCTAGCTGGCGCAGGGGCACCACGGAGCGGTTGGTCATGCCGTGAACCAGTGGCCCAAAGGCGCGTTCTAGGGCCATGAGAATGTCGTCGCTTTCGGTAATCATCCGCCCATCCAGTTCTAGGGCGGGCAGCATCCCAGAGGGCACCTTGCGCTTATACCAGGCTTCCTTTTCGCCGTAGCAAAACATCGTGACCTTTTCGATGCGGTAGGGAATGCGCTTTTCCTCTAGCCACAGCCACACCTTTTGACAATAGGGACACCAGGCATGGTTGTCGCGGTAGAGGGTAACCCGCACCGCCGATTCGGGCTGGCCAAACAGCCTCAGCCGCGCCTGGGCATTGGTTGGGCCATGGATGGTGTCGATGGCAAAGTCGGTTAGGGCCGCTAGGGCCTCCCAGGTTAGAGGTGCAACAGCCATGGAGGTTCAAAAATGGAGGGTGAGGGATGACGGGCAATCACTAGCTCACGGTGGTGACAACGGCTTCCACCATCGCCAAGCCCGCCGCTTCATCCACCTGAGTAATGGCCCAGCGCAAAGGCTCTCCCCGTTGCCGCAGAGCCGCTTCCACGGTGGACACTGGATCGACCTTGAGGTCGGCGAGGGGCAAAGACAGCGTTAAAAAATGGGTGTTCAAGGACATGGGGGCTAGCCCTGGCCAAACTGCTTTTGGTAAACGATGTCTTCTTTTTCGGTCTCAATCTTGAGGTCAGACCGGGGATAGGCCACACAGAGCAAGGCATACCCCTGGGCCTGGAGATCCGGGCTAACACCCATGCCATCGGCCTGATCCACCGTGCCCTCTAGCACCAGGGCTGCGCAGGTGGTACAAACCCCAGCACCACAGGAGGTCGGCAGATCTAACCCCGCCGCCTGGGCCGCATCCAGAACGGTTTGATCGTCGGGAACCGAGATGGTGGTAGTGGTGCCTTGGTGCAGGATTTCTACGGTGTAGCTGGTGGCCATGGTGGGTGCTGTTCGGGGTGATAGATCAACAACATTTCAGTAACGGACAGGTTTTTAATCCGCAACTATTCAACCTATCATCCCACCGGGAACGTGCGGTCAAATTCTTCCAGCAAATCGTCCATTTCCTCTAGCGCCTGGTTCACATCAATGCGCAGGGTGCCGAGGTTAGGTTGTTCCAGCAACCGGATCAGAGCCTCGCGTTTGGCCTTGATCATCTCCACCTTTTCCCGAATGGTTTGCACATCCATGGCGTCACCTCCAACGGTTCGCAGACAGTCCTCAGACAGCATAAACAACTTTTTGGGCGGCTGCATCTTTTTGGTTGTTGGCCGTGGGTTATTGGGGTTTGGTGATTGCTGCTTGGGTGGGTGGATGACGACTACCCCTACCCTTCTCGCGCTCAACGGGGCATGATGAAGGGAGTGATTGGAACGTGGGACTGCTATGTTGGGTCGAATTAATTTAAGTCTGGTGCTGATGGCGATTGGGGGAGGGCTCACCATCGTTGGGTTCGTGGCCTATTTCCAAGCCAATGCCACCCTCAACCTGGCTGGTTTTTTCTATGGCATTCCTATTCTGTTGGGCGGGTTGGCACTGCGGGCGGCGGAACTAGAACCCGTGCCCTACAGCCAACCCACGTCCCCAGAGGTGATCCAACTGCGGGAGGCCCAATCTACCCCCACCCAAAACCAGGTGCGGCAAGATGTCACCCGCTATCGCTATGGCCAGGAGGCTCACTTAGATGTGGCGCTGCAAAAGCTCGGTCTCAGCCCCTCCGGAGAGGAATGCCCCGAACTAAGGGGTATTCTCGAACTGGAAATGGACGGCAACTATGCCCTAGTGCTGGAGTTTGACTCTCCCACGGTACCGTTTTCTACCTGGGTGGAGAAGCAGGGCAAAATTGAAACCTTCTTTGGCCCTGGGGTACGGGCAGAATTGAATGCCCCCGCTGAGGATAAAGTTAACCTAGCCCTAGTAACAGTGCTGACGGCGGCTGAAGTTCAAAACACTTAGATGTTAGGTGCCCCGTCACTTCTTTTCTAGGGACAATGCCCTGTAGAGCCACCACTCGACAGCCTTCAAGTTGGTGATGGCATTGGGTGTACGCGAGCATTTAAGAAGATAACACTTGATAACTTTGCTTACGGTAACCAGGTATTATTACTGAGTTCAGTATATTTTTCTCCTACCAATTTCCAGGCTTCTAGTGCTGAAAAGCGAGGCCCTTGATATAGATTGAGATCGCTAAACCTAATCATCATTTCTCCGACAGCAATCGGTTTAGTCACGACCAGACCATAGATATCTGGGCTTATCTTTTCCTACCGATATTTGGGCACACTACAGCAGTTCCTGGGTAAGTGAGGTGCAAATCCAGATCGAAGATTCTTACGTGGCAAGGGTTTCAGGACTTGTGCTGTACCTCATGGGATCAAGAAGCGCTGTATCTACGACTCACGTTTCGATAAACCTAGGGTGAATGGACTAGACCTTGCTGCTATGGGTTCTTTTCCCTGTGCATAACCCGCTTCAACACTCCGGACAGATTTGAGGTGTCAACGGTAGAATGAGAGCCTCAGTCTTCTTCTCGGGTGGTTTAGGCAACAGAAGATCAATGATTACAG
>CAZWNR010000328.1:0-5249 GCA_964635665.1 uncultured bacterium
CCGAGGTAAATGGGATTCCCTGACAGCCTAAACCGACCATAGCCCTGGGTGAGGTTGAAGGCGCGGCCATCGGGGTAGACCTCGGATAGGACGGCACTGATGTCTACGCTGGGGGCATCGGCGGTGAGGTAGAGGGTGAGGGTGGGGGTGCCCGTCACCTTTAGGGGACTTTCGATGGGGGTGCTGCTGTAGGTGAGGACATCACTACGGCCATCGAGGGCGGCGCGGTCGAAACTGCCGGAGGGAATACCGCTGTGGCCCCCTAGGGAAGGCACGGGTCGCCAGGGGTCATGGACGATGACATCGTAGCTAGCGGGAAGATCCGTCGCATTGGGAGACAGGTGCCCATCATCAAGGCGCATTCCGGCTAGTCCACGGCTAGTCAGGTAATGGGGAACCGGGGATTCCTGGGGCCATTCCGGCCAGCCTTGCCAGCGGTTGGTGCCCATATCAAACAGCCGCACCGGAGGATCCTGGTCTAGTCCCCCATCCTGGCCTTTCAACCAGTGGTTAAACCAGCGCAGTTGCAGCCGATCCACCGGGTTATCGGCCTCTGGGCCAAAGTCCCTCGCGCCCACCCGCCGACTCCAGGGCAGGTGCCCCCAGGGGCCAATCCACAGGTGTTGGGGAGCCTTACTCTGGGCCTGCATCTGGTGATACAGCCGCAGGGTGCCGCGCAGGTAGGGATCAAACCAGCCGCCCAGGTGCAGCATCGGCAGATCCACCCCGGTCAAATCTGGATGCAGGGCTTGCCAGTAGGCATCGGGGTTGGGGTGGTTGCGCCATGGGTGAAAAAACGAGTCGGGGGCCAGGTCTTGCAACAGGTCAGGATCGACGGGATTCGGTGCATCCAGGGGAAGCTGGTGCCCCGCCTGATACAGGGCGTGGTAGGCCGCTGCATCCCCCGCCCGCCGAGCCGTTTCCGCCGCCAATTGGAAAGCCCAACCCAGTCCAGCCTGCAACAGCAGCGCCCCATTTTCGTAGGCCCAGTCGGAATAGAGGTCGTAGCCCACCATGGCCGGAGCGAGGGCCTTCAGCGGCTCCGGGCGACGGACGGCGGCATAGAGTTGGGTCATGCCCTGGTAGGAAAAGCCATACATCCCCACCTCACCGTTGCTTTTAGGCAGGTTGGCGGCCCACAGCACCGTTGCGTAGCCATCGTCGGCCTCGTCCTCAAACAGGCGAAACGTTCCGCCAGAACTGCCCCGGCCCCGCACATCTTGAATCACCACAATGTAGCCGTGGCTGGCGTACCAAGTGGGGTGGGCATAGACCACGGTGGAGGCAATGGCCCGTCCGTAGGGCTGCCGCATCAGTAGGACAGGGAATGGCCCTGTCCCGTCGGGGTAGTAGACATCAGCCTCTAGGCCGATGGAAGACGAGGGGCTAGGTGCCTGAGCCTCTGGACGGTTAGGGACTGGAGAGGCTGCCCCTGGCAGGGTGAGGGTCAGCACTTGCTTTGGACAAACGGCGTATGGCCCCATGGTTGACGATGTGAATATTCGGGATAGGTTGGGGCATCAGAATTACCCCCAACCTTAAGGGTAAGGGCGGGCGGCCCAGGGGAAATCACTGAGGCTACAGTTCGGCTTTCATTACCTGGGCAATCCCACAATCTCTGACAGAATAGAGCCGTGGGTTGCTCGGTAGCCCGCTGATTCATCCCCACCCTCGCAGAGGAGCGCTTAGATTATGGATACCAACAACCTGCTACGGCAATTGCTAATGATTGGGGTGGGTACGACCTCCCTAGTGGCGGAGCGGCTGAAGCAGGTAACCGAGGACTGGGTGCGGGAGGGCAAGTTTAACCCCGACCAAGCCAAGGGTTTTGTGGATGAGGTGATGGCCCAACTCAACGTCAACAATGCCGCCCTCGAAGAGCAGTTTCAGCGGCTGTTTCGCAACACGCTTCAGGATTTGGGCGTACCCCGTCAGGCCGAGATGGACGAACTGCGGGGCCGCCTCGACCGACTAGAACGCCAGGTGCGCGATCTGGAAAACCGCACCTGGAAGTAAGTCGGTCGTGAGTTCAGTAGGTGGGCTGGTCGGGGGGAGGGTCAAAACCGGGGGGCAGCGGGCTCAGTTGTCCGGTATACACCAGGGTTTGGCGCAGCATAGCGATCACCTCGGCACGGCTGGCCACTCGGTTGGGCTCTAGGCGCTTGGCCTGGGGATAGCGCGTCACCAAATTGGCCTCTAGGGTGGCAATCACGGCGGGCTTGGCCCAGGGGGGCACTTGATCGGCATCCAGATAATCTCGCAGCACCCGATCTGGGCTGCTACTCGACTTGAGGTTTAGTCCGTTGGCGAGGGCCAACATCACCTGAAGCCGAGTCACAGCCTCCTCAGGACGGAAGGTACCATCGGGATAACCCATGAGAAACCCCTTCTCAACGGCGGCTTGAATATGGGGAACCGCCCAGTGGTTAGCATCGACATCGGCATAGGTAGGGGGGCGAAGGTCCTCGGGCGTTAGGACAAAAAGACGGCTAAGCTGGGTGGCAAATTCGGCCCGGCTCATCGGATCATTGGGACGAAAGGTGCCGTCTGGAAACCCCTTAATGAATCGGCGCTGGGCGAGGTCTTCTAGAATCGGCGCTGCCCAGGGGGCAGCGTCAAGGTCGTTAAACAAAGGACGGGGCGACTGGCCGGCAGCCGCGGGCCACACCTCCTGGGGAGAGAGGGGCTGCGGCATCGGCAGCGGTGGAATGTCTGGGGGTGGGGCGGGGCGAACCCTAAGAGAGGCCAAGAGGCGTAGGGGGTTGGGGATGCCAGGAACCGTCACTTGATCCACGGGGTAATCGCCTGGGAGGTCAGACCTCAGGTGAGTTTGGTTAGGAGGGTTCTGCCGCTGCCGTTGCCAAAACCCTCCGGTGATTCCCGTCGCCACCCCCATGACCAGCATCATCACGACGAATTTTGGATGGAGACGAACAGAACGTCGTTTGAACCCTGGCAAAGACGGCATGGGCACCCTCCCCACAACGTAGGCAAGCTAAGGCTAGCGCAGTTTTCGAGGTTTGGCGTCGTTGCCTGACTCGGTTGTTGAGCCCCGTGGCTAGGTGCAGAAGCTCGGAGCAGAACGCGGAAAAGGTTAGTTTAGTGGGTGAGTATACTGGATTGGTAGAACGGTTGTGGTCTTATTTTGGGTAGGTCAGGCTTGGCCCGGTTCTTCTTCGACAGGGCAGAACAGGCAAGGGTAAAGTAGGAACCCGGCGATGCTCTGAGTTGGGGCGCTCCCTAGGCAGGCACCAGCGCTAACCCGTCTATCCTGCCTCGTCTATACTGCTGATAGTCTGTCAGAACGATGACTCAAGGTTCCCATTGCCGGAAAAGCATGAAACAGCGTATCGGACAACTCACTCTGTTGACCATGGTGGCCCTAACGGGGGCGCTCATGACAAATCTGGGGCCGAGGCTCACGTCTCCCCAAGCCATGGCCAAACCCGTCTCTGGTAGGGCTGCCGCCGCTATGCCCTCCCCGGTCTATCGTCCCCAGGCCCCCATTCTGCTCCAGGGGGTAGTGGCTCCCCTCAACTCCCTGCGCCTGATGAAGCGGGCCTTGGCGGTGGCGGAAGATCCTAACAATCGCCTTGGTTTGCCGCTGCTAGACATCCTCAGCGAACCCCTTAAGACTACCGGCCTTGGCCCCATTCAAATTGGCATGACCCTGGATGAGTTAGCCGACACCGGGCTGACGCCCATCGCCATAGAAGGAGCAGGCCAGGGCGCTTGCCAGTACTATCGCATTCAGGGCAACAGCGAACCCATTGGCTTGATGGCTATTGACGATCGCATTCTCCGCATTGACGTGTGGCCTGGAAGCTTGATTGAAACGCGCAGCGGCGCAAAAATCGGCTCGACGGAGGCCGATCTAGTGCGCCTCTACGAAGGCCAGCTAGAGGCCACCGCTAACCCAGTTACCCTGGGCAAGACCATTGTGTTCAAACCCAAGAATCCCGGTGAAGATCTCTTTCGCCTCGTGTTTGAAACCGATGATCGGGGCCGGGTGGTGCAGTATCGCGCTGGACAATTTCCCTCGGTGACCTGGCCAGAGGGGTGTCTCTAGGGTTCCAGAGACCGTAAGTCTCTAGGATTGGCCGCGATAAGGGAGAGACTAGGATGCCTTCTGAGCCTTGTATTTGTCTTTAAAGATGGCCTGCTGGACTTTGTGATCCACGATAGGGGTGGGATAGCCGAGGCGGTCACAGATCTGCACAGGAATTTTCCCGGTCACCAAAACCTGGGTATCGAGGGATTTCAGTTCGGGCACCCACTGGCGGATGTAGTCGCCATCGGGGTCAAACTTTTGGGCTTGGCTAGCGGGGTTGAAGATCCTCAGGGGTTTGGGATCCATGCCGCTGGAGGCGCTCCATTGCCAGCCGCCGTTGTTGGCCGCCAGATCGCCATCCACCAGGGTTTGCATGAAGTACTTTTCGCCCCACTGCCAGTTGATGATCAGGTCTTTGGTCAAAAAGCTGGCCACAATCATGCGGCAACGGTTGTGCATCCAGCCCGTTTCCCGAAGCTGGCGCATGGCCGCATCCACAATCGGGTAGCCCGTACGGCCCTGACACCAGGCGGCGAACTGGTCTTCGTCGTTGACCCAGGGAAAGGTCTTCCACTGGGGGCGGTAGGGGCCATCGGCCAGTTCTGGGAAGGCGTAGAGAACGTGCTGATAAAACTCGCGCCAAGCGATCTCCTGCTGCCAGGTTTGCACATTGTCGCGGGCTTCGTCGCTGCGGCAGCGGTCGTAGGCTTCGGCGGCAGCGGCCCACAGGGTTCGGATGCCGATGGCCCCAAACTTGAGGGCGGCGCTGAGCCGGGAGGTGCCATCGACGGCGGGGAAATTGCGCTGTTCGTCGTAGGTGCCGATGGCGCGGTCGTCGTCGCAAAATTCCGTTAGCCGGGCCTGGGCGGCCTGTTCACCCGGTTCAACAGGAAAGCCGTTGTCCCACAGAAAACCCAAGTCCTTGGCGGTAGGTAGCGGCATACACCCTACCGTTTTGGCCGTCTGCCGTTGGGCTTCGCTGAGTCCTTGGAGGTCAGCGGGGGCAGGTAGGGGGGCCGCCAGCAGCCGAGGACTCCCCTGGCGGCGAGCCTGTTGTGTTTGCACAAGTATAGTATGTACCTCACTCAAGAGGCACGGGTTCGCCACCCGCCACGCCGCCCGTACATGTAGCCGGGTGCCATCGCCGCGGACGTCCATCAAAGCCGCTGCAGCAAACCGCCGCCACAATGTGACTCAC
>CAZWNR010000329.1:0-5245 GCA_964635665.1 uncultured bacterium
AGCATTTTGGGCGAAGGGGGGCGTGGATCGCAGGGGGTGCCAGGGCACGGTGAGAATGGTCCCGTTCAGGCTGCTACCGCCTTTTTCTAGGGCTTCGATGCGGTAGAAGGCATCGCCAGCGAAGATGGGCAGTTGCCCCTGGTTGGCCTGGGCCACGGCTAGGGCGGCGTCAAAGGTGGCGGAATCGGGCATCAGCACCACCGCATCGGCCCCACTGCCCTGGAGGGAGGCGGAAGGATTGCCCTGGGACAGATCCACCAGGCTAGCTACTTGCCCCCCCTCTAGGCCCAGGGTGGTGGAGAAGGCGGTTTGTAGCGACTGGCTGTAGGAACTTTGGGAGTTGTAGAACACGATGGGGCGGCTTTTGCCCGCAGACAGCAGGTAGCGGGCCAGGGTGGTGCCCGTGAACTGGTCGCTGGGGATGACCCGGAAGATCATGTTGCTGCCCTGGCGGGTGAGGGTTGTGAGTTCTGTGGTGGTACTGGTGGGGGCAATCATCGGCAGTTGGCCCTGCTGGTAGATGGGGGCAGCGACCAGGGTGCTGGTGCTGGTGCCATGGCCCACCACCGCGACAATATCGGGGTTTTGCACCAGGGCATTGGCGATGGCGGCGGCTTGGTTGGGGTCGTTGCGGTCGTCGGCAATCATCACCTTAATCGGCACCCCAGCCTTAATGGATTCATCCTGGGCCTGGGCGATGCCGCGCAGCAGTTCGCGGGCGGCGTTGGGGGTGTCATTGGCGGGCACCACGGCGGCAATGCCCAGGGCGGGGGTGTTGCCCAGCTTGGCATTGTTGAGGTAAATCAACGGTTCAGGGTCGTTGCGCAGGGCTTGACGGGCGGCCTGGAATCGCGTCACCGCCGTCGCAAAATCGCCGCTGGCAAAGGCGGCAACCCCGGCCTGGAGGTCGGCGTTGGTGTTGTCGGCAAAAATCACCCTATCGCCCCAACTGAGGGCGCTGGCCACGTTCCCCGGATTTGTGGGCGTGGTGGGCGGCGTGGTGGGCGGCGCTGTCGGATTCGTGGGCGCGGTGCCGCCACCGGGGGGAACCACTACTTGGCCCGGTGGCGTTTGGGCCTGGGGCCTTAGGAAGGCGTTGTAACCCATCACCCCTAGACCCGCCAAACCGCCCAAAAAGGCCAGCGCCCCTGCACCGACTAAGATCGGCGCGAGGGATTTGCCTTTTTTCAGGGATTGTCCACAAATTTCGCACTTTTTGGCGGTGCTGGGGTTCTGCTCGTAGCCGCACTTGGGACAGGTGACGTGATTAAAGCTATCGGTCATGGTAGGAGAATGGGGTGCATCAAGATATGGGGTGCATCAAGATTCGGCAAGGGCGGCGGCGTTGACCCAGGGCAAATCCGCCAGTGGCTAGATGAGTTTTCCTCGAATATAAACCCTGGATCTCGCTTCGACGGAAAACTTAATGCCCTGTCTAAGGACAGGGGTTGATTGGCTAGCTTTTTCACTAGCGGCTTAGGGGCATCGGCGTAAAATAGAAGGCTAGAGCCAAGACACTTTTCTCCTTCCGTGGTGCGTCCTCAGGGAAAGCCTGAGCCAGGCTGTCGGGTCTATCTAGTCTATCGAGCCTAGCTTCAGTCCAGCCCTAAATTAGGGGTGGTGATTTCCCGATATCCTCCCGTCGGGTTGCTTTAAGAATATCTGGGGCAACCTAGGCGATGCTGGCCTCGGCCCAGGGATCGCCGGAGGGGATATCCCCATGGGGCTAAACGATTCTGCCCCAGCCAGGAGAGAACCATGGCGTCCTTATACCGTTGCCCCAGCGGTTGTCTTCATTGCAGGAGTTTCCCCCCGCCCATGGCGCAATTGCAGCCCCCTGAGTCTCGCCACGACCAGCCCTTGGTGTCCCTGTCCCGCGCTTTGAAAGCAATTCGGGCCGCCCAGTCCGCCGCCGATGCCCTGGTCATCACCCTCGATCATCTGCACCCCACCTTTGCCTTTGAGGTGGCCTGGATTGGCCTCTACGATTCGGTACGCCATCGCCTCGTCACCCAGGAATATCGCAGCCCTGACACCCTGCGACCGATGCGGGCCGCCATCAACCTTACCCCCGGCGACCTGATGGAGCAAACGGTGATTCAACAGCGCCCACTGATGGTGGCAGATCTCCAAAACGAAATTCGGGCTGGGGAATGGGGCCTAGTGGCTAAGCAGTTCGCCCTGCCAAGTGCGGTGGTCTACCCGATCAAGCGTCAGGAAACCTGCTTTGGGCTGCTGGTAATGGCCTCCCCCCGCTGGGGCGTCACCCTATCTCTGGGGGATTTATCCTATTTGTCCATTGTGGTGGGCACCCTGGCCGAGGTGCTGCACCATTTCCAGGCTAATCAGCAGCGCCAGCAAGCTAAGCGTTTAGAGCAACCGTTGCTCAGTCTGCTGGGTCGGCTAGGGCATCTGGGGGATCTAGACAGCCAAATTAAGGAGGTGGTGCGGGAAACCCAGCGGTTTATGGCACCCAGCCGTACCCGTGTCTTTTGGTTGGAGGCCAAGGGCAGCTACTTCTGGCAACGTCAGCCCTCTACGCACACCGCCACCGCCGAAGATCGGGCCTTTAGCCTACCGGTGGCAGAGGTGCGCAGCCTCTACCAAGCCCTCTGCCATCAACAACTGGTGGTGCTCGGCGAAAGTCGAGGGGCGCTCAACGGGGTGGTGCCCGACCGACTGATGCAGCAACTTCAGGCCCAGGCGATTATGGTTGCCCCCATTGCTCTAGGGGAGGAACTGATGGGCTTTCTGGCGGTGGAGAGCGGTGCACCTCGCCTGTGGCAAGAGTCGGAAAAGCAGTTTTTGATGGGAATGGCCCGCCTGCTCAGCTTGGCTTTGCCCGTGGCCAGCCACCAAGAAACCCAACGCCACAGCCAGATTGAGCAGTCCCTCGCCACTGGGGTTATGCAGGGCATCCACAACGAGCGAGACTGGCGGCACGCCCTGCAAACCTGCTTCACCAACCTCAGTGAGCACCTCGGTATTCAGCAGTTTTTTGTGCTGGTGTTTAACGCCGAGCGGCAGGTCTACGAGCTATGTTTCCACGGCCAAGCCCACCGCATCCCCGGAGCCGCCCCCCTGTGGCCGGGGCTGGATGAGGTGGATTGGCACCTGCTGGAGCGTAGTTCTCTGCCCGTAGCCATTGACAACCTCTCCCAGGATCTGAAGCTGATGGCCTGGCGGCCTCACCTCCTGGATCTGGGCGCTCAGGCCGTGATGGCAAGCAACGTGGCCCCTGGGCACAAACCGGAGGGCGTGGTGGTGGTGAGTGATCGCACGCCGCGCCAGTGGACCACCGCAGAACAAACCCTGATGATGGCGGTGGGGCGTCAGATTGGCGTGATTCTGCACCAATGGCAGCTCCAGCGGCAAATGGATCAACAACAGGAGACCTACGAAGCCCTCGAGTGGGGCCTAAAAACCCTGCACCAAAGCACCGACATTGACCGCCTAGAGCACACCACCCTGGAATACGTGTTGCAGTGGCTTCAGGGGGTAACGGCATTGCTGGTCACTTGGCAACCGGGCGAAGCCGAAGCCCAGGTTAGCCAGGTGGTGGATCACAATGGTCGCCCCTGGCCCTCAGCCACCTCCATTCCCCTCAGCGATGCCCTGCTGCAATGGGCCATCCAAACGGAGGATTTATTTACCCTAGCCGCCACCGACCTCCCGACCGACACCCAAGCTTGGCTGTCGCCCCCCCAGGGTAGCCGCATCCTCGCCAAGGCTCTGCGCACCGCCCCAAACCATGCGGTAACGGCGGCACTCGTCGTGATATCGGCGACCCCCACCCCCTGGGGGAAACATCAGCTCACCATCGTCAACCTGCTCATCAATCAGCTGGCTTGGTCGCGGCGCTATCTCTACGTCCTGGCCAGTCTCACTCAACAGCGACAGGATTTAGAACACCTCAACTGGTACAAACACCACTGCTTAGAGGAGACCTATCGGCAACTGGCCAAGGTCGTCCAAGATCTCTCCCCAGCGGCGGATCAGAGAGAGACTACGGCCCTGACGGCCCTACCCCCCAACCTGCGACAGCTTCAGCGCATGGTGCAGGGATCTATGGAGATCCTGCAACGGGAGCGGTGGCAACTGCGCTACCATGCCCAAACTACGCCCCTGATTAGTCTGATCAACCGGGCCATCGACCGCATTACCCCCGCCCTAGAAAGCCGACAACTGTGGTCGAAGGTGCACAACGACAGCGACCGAGGTACCCTGATCGCCGGAGACACCGCCAAACTCGACATGGTGCTCTACGAAATCCTCATGGCGGCCTGCCAGCGATCCCCCGTGGGTGGCCGCATTGACCTCTGGTGTCGCCTAATTAACTTCGACTGGCTAGAACTCTCCATCACCGACAATGGCCACTGCGATCCCATCTTGATCGAAGAACTCAAGATCGGCAGCAGCACCGACGTATTGGCCCCCTCCAGCCTCGACGAACCCCCCGGCCTCCATCTCGCCATCTGCAAAAGCCTACTCGACCAGTTGGGCGGCGAGGTCTCCTTCTCCCAGCTAGAGGATGGCCGTATCCACAGTCGACTACTGCTGCCCTTGGCCCATCCCGACAGCCGCCTAGATGGATAATGCCTGATTGGGTGACGCAGGAAATTTCGTCATTACCAGGCTAGAAGCCGGGTTTTTGAACCAACCTTCTAGCGCGACCTCAGGCAATTATCGCAATGGCCGCAGCGGGAAAGGTGTTGGGCCTCGGTACGAAAACCAAAGGCCACCAGCAACGCCTGCCAACGGCATTGGCGACCGTGCAAAAACTGATGCATTTGCTGACTGGCGCTGGTTTGGAGGGTGGGGATACTAGCGGCCTGGGGTCGAAGCTGGTAGCGAAAGGGATCGATCCACACCAATTGCCCGGTGCTGTGCAGCCAGGAGAGGGAAATCGCCCCGTGGGAAAAGTCTTGGCTGATCTCCCGCACATCCCCCATGGCCGGAATTTGGCTCACCAACTGCTGGGCCTTGCGTTGCAGAGTTTGGGTTTGCTGCTCAAAGAATTTGGCCCGCTGGCGGTCGCTACTGTCTAGCCAGCCTGTACGTTCACTCACCAGGCTGAGGGCCGTCGCTAACTGTCCATCTCGCCCCGCCCGCCCCACCTCTTGCACGTACTCGGTAATGGTGCAGGGGGCTTGGTAATGGAGCACCCAGCGGGTGTTGGGCTTGTTCACCCCCATGCCGAACGCGCTTGTACACACCACAAACTGAAGATCGTCGGCCATCCAGT
>CAZWNR010000330.1:0-5237 GCA_964635665.1 uncultured bacterium
GCACCTCTGGCCCCAGGGTTTGCACCGTCTGAACCACCCCAACCGGACTCAGCAGCGCCACCCAAATGGCTGACTCTTCCCCAAGGCTAGGGACTGAATCGGCGGGCTGAGGTATGGAATTAGCAGCCATTAGACCATCAAAACGGGAGTCAGGAGCAGGGGGTTCAATCGTTCCACTCGCCCTTGGGGGGCACCGTAGGATTGCGGGGCAGGGTACGCACCAGGTCATCCTCAGAGCGGCGATCCCCTCGCAGCCACTGCCGTAGGGCGACTTCAATCACCTTAGCGGGGTCAGAGGTGAGGTGTTTGACCTGATCCAGCAATTCTCGATCTAGCTGTACCGAAAGCTCTACCTTATCGCCCTGGGGAGGGGCAGCGGGAGTCGCAACGTCTTCCATAGTTTTGTGTGTAGTGCCGTGGGCTGCAATCGCAATTCATTCTACTGCTTTCAGTTTAATCCTTCTCTAGGGGCGGATGGCAGTGGATGGAGAACCGGGGCGTCCGGGCTAGCCTGAGTTGGCCCGCCCTGGGGAAGATGCCGCCCCTGGAGAACGTTGGTTGGATAACCCATTACAATAGGTAAAGTCTGCTCAACGACCCTATTTAGCACCCTTTATCCCCCTGGTAAGCCTTTTATGACAGAGGTTCCCGTCTCTCAGATTCGTAACTTTTCGATTATTGCCCACATCGACCACGGCAAATCGACCCTGGCGGATCGCCTATTGCAGCGCACCGGCACCGTCAGCGACCGCGAAATGAAAGAGCAGTTCCTCGACAGCATGGATCTGGAGCGGGAACGGGGCATCACCATTAAGCTCCAGGCCGCCCGTATGAACTATAAGGCCCAGGACGGTAAGGACTACATCCTGAATTTGATCGACACTCCGGGCCACGTCGATTTTTCCTACGAGGTTTCCCGGTCGCTGATTGCCTGCGAAGGGGCGCTCCTGGTGGTGGATGCCTCCCAAGGGGTAGAGGCCCAAACCTTGGCCAATGTTTATCTGGCGTTGGAAAACAACCTGGAAATCATTCCCGTTCTTAACAAAATTGACCTGCCCGGTGCCGACCCGGAGCGCATCAAAGCCGAAATCGAAGACATCATTGGCCTCGATTGCAGCGGCGCGATCCTGGCTTCGGCGAAGGAAGGGATTGGCATTGATGAGATTTTGGAATCCATCGTTTACCTGGTGCCGCCCCCCCAAGACACCGTGGATCAACCCCTGCGGGCGCTGATTTTTGACAGCTACTACGACCCCTATCGCGGCGTGATCGTCTACTTCCGGGTGATGGATGGCAGCATTCGCCAGAAAGACAAAGTGCGGCTGATGGCCTCCGGCAAGGAGTACGAAGTCGATGAGCTGGGCGTGTTGGCCCCCACCCAAATTCGAGTAGACGAACTCCATGCCGGGGAAGTGGGCTATTTCGCGGCTTCCATCAAGGCGGTGGAAGATGCCCGCGTGGGCGACACCATTACCCTGGTGCAAAACCCCGCCACCGAAGCCCTGCCCGGTTACGCCGAAGCCAAGCCCATGGTGTTCTGCGGCCTCTTTCCCACGGCATCGGATCAGTTCGAGGAACTGCGGGAAGCCCTGGAAAAACTGCGCCTCAGCGATGCCGCCCTGCAATACGAACCCGAAACCTCCAGCGCCATGGGGTTTGGCTTCCGCTGCGGCTTTTTGGGCCTGTTACATATGGAAATTGTGCAGGAACGCCTAGAGCGGGAATACAACCTAGATCTGATCACCACGGCCCCTTCGGTAATCTACCGAGTCACCACCATTCAGGGCGAAGTGCTGGAAATCGACAACCCCAGCACCCTGCCCGACCCCCAGGCCCGCGAAAAAATCGAAGAACCCTACGTCCAGCTCGACATGATTACCCCCGAAGAGTACGTGGGGACGCTGATGGAGCTGTGCCAAGGGCGACGGGGCGAATTCAAAGACATGAAATACCTGGCCCAGGGCCGCACAACGCTGATCTACGAAGTGCCCCTCGCCGAGGTGGTGACGGACTTCTTCGACCAGATGAAATCCCGCACCAAGGGCTACGCCAGCATGGAGTACCACCTGATTGGCTACCGCGAAAATCATCTGGTGCGGCTGGATATTTTGATCAACGGTGACCAGGTAGATTCCCTCGCCTCCATCGTCCATCGCGACAAGGCTTACTACGTGGGCAAGGCCCTAGTGGAGAAACTCAAGGAACTGATCCCCCGTCACCAGTTCAAAATTCCCATCCAGGCCGCCATTGGCAGCCGGGTGGTGGCCAGCGAAAGCATCCCCGCCCTGCGCAAGGATGTGTTGGCCAAGTGCTACGGGGGCGACATTTCCCGAAAGAAAAAGCTGCTGCAAAAGCAGGCCAAGGGCAAGAAACGCCTGAAGGCCATCGGCACCGTGGACGTACCCCAGGAAGCCTTTATGGCCGTCCTCAAGCTGTCCTAGACCATCGGTGCACACCCTTCGACGAAAAAAGGGTGCAGACAAGCTGCACCCGCGCTCTCATCCACGGCGCTCTCTCCGTGGAAATCTGTGAACAATCTAGGCCTAAAACGTCCGCTCCTCGGTAGCAACGGGGGCATCGGCGGGTTTGGGACTAGAGTCTAAAAAAATGTCGGTGGCCTTAAGCTGGAGGCCAGCCCGTACCTGGGCATCGGTTTTGCTCACGTAGGGGGAGGCGTCAATGGTGCCGCTGGCGATGATGAGCGATCCCTTGCGAATGTGGGAGAGCTTACGCCAAGCGGCGGATCCTTCCCACACGCTCACGTCTACCGTAAAGCTGTCGTTCTCCTTGCGGCTGGGGATGCGATCCACGTAAATCGTTAGATTAGCGACCTGTAAACTGCCCCCAGCTTTACGATCAATACTGCGGACTTCTGGGTCGGCGGCTACATTGCCGGCTAGGGTACAAAGATTCAAACCACGGCTGGACATACTCGAAAACTCCTAACGGTTAAACATAACGATGGCCATCGCAACGGCCCCTCAAATAACCAGCAGGTCTAGGCCGCCGACGTTAGGGTTTTCTGTGAGTTAGCCCCATTGAGCGAGTGAGCGCCAATTGAGTCAACGCAAACGTGAGATGCACCCTAGTCTGGATCGCCATCCTCTATGGCCGAGGACAGGTGAGGAACGGCAAGCCAATGCTGGTAGGCTCAATATGCACCGCCCCAGAAGCAAACTAACTAAGGGTAATCACGGAATTTTCTGACCTACGGGGATGCACCGTTTTAGCCGTGTCAAGCCATTACGAATCCTTTCCAGGCTAAAGCTTTGCCAGGCCGAGTTTAAAAGGGATCAAAAATGTAGTTATCGGCGCAGTGTTGGGCCTTGGCTTGGTCGGCGGGATTGCGCACCGTCCAGGTAATGAGCGGTAGGCGAAAGGCGCACTTGGCCACCGTGGTGGATAGCTTGGGCAAGGAACGCAGGTCGTAGGCGATGAAATGGGGCTGGCTGGCCCAGTTAAACAGCAAATTGCTGTGGGCTAGGGTCAGGTGCCAAGGCGCAGGATCCCAGCCCACCCCGCTGGAGAGTTGCCCCCGCAGAATGTGGGGGGCATGGTGCTTAAACCACTGCAAGGAGAGGGGATTGAAGGACTGCACCGCAAACTCGCCTCGGTAGTGGCTGAGGGTTTTGAGCAGGGCATGTTCTAGGGCACCCACGCGACCCTCGTTTTTAATTTCAATCAATACCGGAACTTGACCTTGAATCAAATCCAGGGCCTCGGTTAAGGAGGGAATGGTCTGATCGGTTTGGTAAAGACGGTACTGCTTTAGGGTGGCAAGGGTTTGCTCGCCAATGGTGCCCGGTTGCCCGGTGAGGCGGGTCAGGGTTTTGTCGTGAAACACCGCCAACTCGCCATCGGCCAAAAGTTGGATATCCATCTCAATGGGATACCCCTGGGCAATGGCGTGCTCAAAGGCCCGCAGGGAGTTTTCCGGCACCGTTTGGCCTCGATGCAGGCCGCGATGGGCAATGGGTCGAGCGGTAATCCAGTCCATGGCTAGGCATTTTAGACCACACTTAAGACCACACTTTAGACCACAGGATTCCCCAATCGGGTTAAGGAACCCTTGCCATTTTGGCTGGGAGCCTTAACCTAACCGTCCTGCCCTGTTCCTGAAAAACACCACAGGGCAAGGAACTGGGCGATGTTGCCTGCCTCAAATTGAGGGAACCCCCATGGTGTGTTTTAAGCTAGTATGGCCGACCCGTTGCGCCGTTGGATATAGGCCGCTGGTCTAGAGCACGACCGCTCTATTTCCAAACCACCGATGGAACGGCAACCCCCAGCCCCATTCTAAGGATTCAATGCCCCTCCCTGAAGCGTTTGCCCAGACTCTATCCTCAGCTCCATTGGCCCAGCCGCCGCTACGGATTGTGTCCCTTATTCCTAGCGCCACCGAAATTGTGGATGCCCTAGGATTGGCCGCCAATCTGGTGGGCCGCAGCCACGAGTGCGACTACCCGCCAGCGGTGAAGGATCTGCCCATTTGCACCGCCCCCAAGTTTGACCCCTCCGGCGACAGCGCCACCATTCACCAGCGCGTCACCGATCTGCTGACCTCGGCCCTCAGCGTCTATCGGGTCAACCTGGAGGTGCTGGAGGCCCTGAAGCCCACCCATATTCTCACCCAGGCCCAGTGCGAGGTGTGCGCCGTTAGCCTGGGGGATGTGGAGGCAGCGGTGGCGGAACTGACCCAAAGCCAGCCCCAGATTCTTTCCCTGTCGCCCAACGAATTGGCCGATGTGTGGGCGGATATTGAGCGGGTGGGGCTGGCCCTGGGGGTAGCGTCTACGGCAACGGTGGTGAACGACCTGCAAAGCCGAGTGCAGGTTTTGGCAGATCGGGCGGCGGCCTGTGATCCCAAACCCACGGTAGTCTGCATTGAATGGACAGAACCCCTAATGGCCGCTGGCAACTGGGTGCCGGAACTGGTGGCCATGGCGGGGGGTGTTTCGTTGTTTGGCACCGCCGGACAGCATTCGCCCTGGATCACCTGGGAGGATCTGGTGGCCGCCGACCCCGACAAAATCGTGATTATGCCCTGCGGCTACGACCTAGCGGTCACCCGTCGCGAAACGGAAGCGCTGACTCGGCATCCAGCCTGGGCCACCCTCAAAGCGGTGCGCCAGGGGGACGTGTATGTCGTCGATGGCAACCAATACTTCAATCGACCTGGGCCGCGCTTGGTGGAATCCCTGGAGATTTTGGCCGAAATTTTCCATCCCGACACCTTT
>CAZWNR010000331.1:0-5235 GCA_964635665.1 uncultured bacterium
ACGCCCCAGTGGATGCGGGCCTCGCGGACGAGGTCGGGTCGCACTTCGGCGGTGATAATTTCGTCGGGGCGGTGGCTGCCCATGGCTAGGGGCACGCCGTCAAAGTTGACGATCATGCCTTCGCCCATGGAATCAAAGCTGCCGTCGCTGCCGCACATGCACACCGAGGCCGTCACCATCAGGTTACAGAAGGCGTTGGCCTGGTTGGTGATTTGCCAAGAGTGGCGAATGGGGGCGGTGTAGCCTGCGGTGCGGATCATGATTTCGGCCCCTTTATAGGCGCATTCCCGCGCCATTTCGGGGAACATGCCGTCGTGGCAGATAATCAGCGCAATCTTGCTGCCGTTGGGGCCATCGCAGACGGGGATGCCCAAATTCCCCGGTTCCCACGGTTCTACCGGCACCCAGGGATGCAGCTTGCGGTAGTAGAGCTTCAATTCCCCGGTGTTGTCGATAATGAGGCCGCTGTTGTAGGGGTTGCCGTCGGGGTTGTACTCCATAATCGAGAAGCAGCCCCAGATATCGTTGTCGATGCAGGCCTGCCGAAACGCCGCCACCTCTGGGCCATCGAGCCGACACATGATGTCTGGATTGGTGTCCATCGATAGCCCGTGCAGGGAATATTCTGGAAACACCACCAAATCCATCGAAGGCATGTTGCGGCGGGCTTTGCCGACCATCTCGCAAATGCGCTGGGTTTGGGCGGATAGATCATCGGGGGTGACCACCGTGGGCAACTGCAACTGCACCATCCCCAGCACCACCCCATTGGGGGATTTGTTCAGACCACCCAGTCCACTCATAGGAGATTTTCCTCCAAACAACAGTCCTATCCTGCCCTGGTGGGGATCGCGCAACTGTATTCCATGATGCAGCTAGGCTTGGGGGCGGCCCTTACCCAAAACCCGGCATCCGGCTTGGCTATCTCCGATTCCCTTGGGGCGCATTGTGGCTCATCAAGGGGATGAGCAGGGCGTTTCTGGACAGGGGTATCGCTGCGAAGGCACCCTACCGATGGTCGGCTTCGAAATCGGGGTTGTGGGACTCGGATTCGGTCTTAGGCACGGATCTGGGTGCGGCGTTCCATTTCCTGGCGAATGGCTTGGATGGTTTCGACCAAGCTAGTCTCAAACAGAGTGTAGAACATGGCTTTGAACGGCCCCACATCGGCTTCGGCGTGAACCTGCTGGGAGACCAGTAGCAGGGGCGTGACGCTGCTGGGGGGAGTGACTTGGTCTAAGCGCCAGTGGCCGTACATGTGCTGGAGGTTGCCCTGGAGCAGGCGAAAGCTGATCTGCTGCTGGTCAATCTCGAGGTTTTCCGTACGCACGACGGATTCAATGGTGGACAGCAAAATGCGCCGCCGATCCACTTGTTCCACAATGGTGCGGGGGCCATCCGCTTCGATCACGCGACTCTTGGCCACCGTGGGCAAAAATCGGGCAAAGTTGCCGTAGTCCGTCAACACCGCCCAGGCGGTATCGCCGTCCACCGTGGTAGCCGCCATCACCTCATATTGCCCCTGTCCGCCCCATAGCAACACCTCCCGGCGAGTTAGCTTGGCCCAATCGGTGGGAGATAGCCGAGCCAGGTAGGTTTCGGCAGGTAGCACCTGGCGAGATAATCGCGACATAATGCAGAAGCTCACTGTAAATTTCCGTAGCCACAGGTCCAATGTCTCGTTTTGAAACCGCCCTCGCCGCCTACCAGGCGCTTCCTCAACAGGTCAAAAGCCTGATGCTAAGTACCATCAACGCCGATGGGACGCCCCACGCTAGCTATGCTCCCTTTGTGATGGACGATACCTATCAGATATACCTACTGACCAGTGGCCTCTCTGCCCATACCCCAAATCTCTTAAGAACTGGGTATGCCAGTGTTCTTATTATTGAAGACGAAAGCCAGACTCAGCAAGTTTTTGCCCGTCAGCGGCTCACCTACGACTGTCGGGTTAACCCCATCGCCCGCCACAGCGATCCCTGGGAAACCCAGATGGCTCAGTTTGAGGCCCGCTTTGGCGACATCATCACCATGCTGCGCCAGCTAGAAGACTTTCAACTGTTTAGCCTCAGCCCCCAGTCAGGGCGATTTGTGATGGGTTTTGGAGCCGCCTACGAGGTCGATCCCGCTAACCTCAGTCAGCTTCAGGTTGGCCCCATTGCAGGGTAGTCCTCCATCTGGCTGGTTGCCCCCTGGTTTAACGGGTTGAGCGTTGGGGTTGTCTAAGGTGGATCGGGTCTGGATCGGGTTTGGATCGAGTATGGTCTACCTCCGGCGGTCAAGCATTGAGAGCCCATGCCCACACGGTAACCGATGAGGCTAATGCCCGCCCAGGGGGAAGAACCGCACCCCCCGCCTCCCCCTGGAGATTAGACCGGTACCTGAGCCCCCGCCGCTACCGCAATCTGGATGTCTCCAGGCAAGTTGGCGACCCCGTGGTGGCGCAAAATGCTGACATCTCCTTGCCGCGCATAGCCCACCGAAAACGTCCCGGCTTGGTTGAGGTAGCACAGCCAGCGAATTTTTGCTGCCATTTCCTCATGGGAAATTCTGTCGCGTTGTTCCCACCAGGTTTTGGCAATGGCGGATAGCCCTAGTTCAAAGGTATATTCACCGGGCAAAATGTCGAGGACAACCCGGTGATAACAGATCACTTTGCTGTTAGCCCCTAGGGATTGGGGTACGTCATTATCGAGCTGCCAGCTATTTCTGCCGTGTACCGTAATGCCGTGATCGTTTTTGATCATAATGCCGCAAATAGGGATGTCAATATCCTCAAAGACTTCAAATTCGTAGTAGAAAATAGCCTCATCCCCCTGCAAAAAGCTATGGCAGGGCTGATGATTGGCATCACAGATCATCAAACTTGTACAAACCGCTTTGCCCTCGCCCACTTGAATGCTTCGGCTGACATCGATCATCGCTTTGGAATCGGGCAGCGGAAATTCGGCGGAACCAAAAACAACCGTTTCGTCGGTCTTCTCGTTGGAGGAGAAGGGCCGAAATGATAGTTCGCCAGGTTTGGCAAGATAGTCTTGGGTAGAAGAACGATGGAGTAAATAGTACCGCTTAACGGCTTCAATGGAATTGCCAATAAATTCCTGATGTCCCTGATTTAGGATGAGCGCACGGCTACAATACTGCTCGATATCGCCCATGGCGTGGGTAACCAGTAGGATTGAGGTTCCTTTCTTTCGTAGATCATCTAGGCGCTCGTAGCACTTTTGCCGAAAGAAAATGTCGCCCACAGCTAGGGCTTCGTCAATGATGAGAACATCGGCATCAATGTGGGCCTGCACGGCAAAGGCCAGCCTCACAAACATACCGCTAGAGTAAGACTTGACCGGCTGATTGATGTATTCACCAATATCGGCAAAATCCACAATATCGACATACCTAGCCTCAATTTCTTCCCGCGATAGCCCCAGGATTCGACCATTCAAAAAAATGTTCTCGCGGCCCGTAAAGTCCATGTTGAAGCCGCTGCCGAGCTCTAGAAGGGCAGCGACTCGGCCCTGAATTGTGACCTGGCCAGATGTAGCGGCTAGGGTGCCTGCTAAAATTTGGAGCAACGTACTTTTTCCGCTGCCGTTGCGGCCAATGATGCCAAAGGTTTCCCCGGCATTGACTTCAAAGGAAATATCCTGCAACGCCCAGAATTCCTGGAAGAATTGCTTCTTTCCCCGCCACATCATTTGCAGTAGGCGATCTTGGGGTTTGGAATATACCTGGTAGCATTTGCTTAGATTTTGAACAACAACGGTCGCTTCAGCGGTCATGACAACTCCTCACAAACTTGGGATATCCCCAGGACGATCACCTTTGGTAAGGGCTATCTGTAGCCCAGGCGGGGATCTGGTTGGCGATGGCTATCGGAAAACCAACCCTTGGCCGCGTTAAGCCTGTTTGGAAACAGGCTACCAGATAGAATATCCCAAGGGTCTACTCTGCCCGGGGCTTTTATTGAGGCGGCGGTGATGCGTGGTCGTGCGGGAGGATGGAGAGGGAGAGGGGCAGTGGTAGGATAGGCAAGTCCGTTTGGGCATGCCTATGAAGAATTGCGTTGTTTGGTTGAGGCTGGGTTAACTCCTTGACTGCTGGATTTTCCTACCGCTGCGAGGCTCGTTGTAGCCACACCCAGGCCCGGGCTGGGACGTTTCAAACTCCCCATGGCCCTGTGCAGACCCCTCGGTTTATGCCCGTGGGCACCTTGGCCAATGTTAAAACCGTGACCCCCGACCAACTTGCCACCACGGGGGCGCAAATGGTGCTTTCTAACACCTACCACCTGCACCTGCAACCGGGGGAGGACATTGTGGCGGAGGCCGGGGGGCTGCACCGCTTCATGGGCTGGAGTGGCCCTATGCTGACGGACTCTGGCGGCTTCCAGGTGTTTAGCCTCAGCCAAATTCGCACCATCACCGAGGAGGGGGTGACCTTTAAATCGCCCAAGGATGGCCGCACCATTCACCTGCGCCCCGAAACCTCCATCGAAATTCAAAATACCCTGGGGGCCGATGTGATCATGGCCTTTGATGAATGCCCCCCCTACCCATGCAGCCGCGAGGCGGTGCAGGCTTCGACGGAACGCACAGGACGCTGGCTAAAACGTTGTATTGCCGCCCACCAAAGGCCAGATCAGGCTCTGTTTGGCATTGTGCAGGGCGGGGTATATCCCGATTTGCGGCGGCGGGCAGCCCAGGAATTGGCGGAATTCGACCTGCCGGGCTATGCCATTGGTGGGGTGAGTGTGGGGGAACCGCCGGAACTGATCGAGACCATCGTCCAAGCCACAGCCCCCTGCCTGCCGGAGAACAAGCCCCGCTACCTCATGGGGGTGGGCACCTACCGCGAAATGGCCCAGGCCATTGCCGCTGGGGTCGATTTGTTTGACTGCGTCATTCCTACGCGGCTGGCGCGCCACGGGGCCGCCCTTGTGGGGGGAGAACGCTGGAACTTAAAAAACCAACGCTTCCGCCGCGATTACACCCCCCTTGATGGCACCTGTTCCTGCTACACCTGCCAGAACTTTACCCGCGCCTACCTCTGCCATTTAATCCACGCGAAGGAGATGCTGGCCTTCACCCTCATTTCCATTCACAACATTACAGAACTGGTACGCTTTACCCAGCGCATTCGGGAGGCGATTCTGGCAGACCGCTTTGTGGAGCAGTTTTCCCCCTGGTTGGCGGCTCAGCCTCCGGTGAGCCATGGCCATGAGGCCCTTCTCGATCC
>CAZWNR010000332.1:0-5225 GCA_964635665.1 uncultured bacterium
ATAAAGGCGATCCCCTAGATTTTGCAGCCGAATGCCGGGGAAGGTTTCGTAGGCATCGGCGGGGTCGAGGGTGCGGGCGGTGAGGGTGGTGCCCAGGGAAATCCGCCCGTTGCTGTCGCCGCTGGTGGGAGCCTCGGCGGCGGGTTGATCCCTACCTGCGCAGCCTAGGGCTACCCCCAAACACAGGCTAAACAGCGCCACAAACTGAACGATGCGCCGCCAAGATCGCCGTCGCCACATTGTTATTACCGAACCTTGCCATCGAGTGGCCAAATCAACCATGGTGTTCCCCTGTCCAAATATGTCGTGGCCTTGTTGTATCACAAAACGGGGAAACGGTTGACCTGGCCCTGCTTCAGCTAGCGCAAGCGCTCCAGCAGATGATCCCCCACCCGCAGGGCATTGGCGATAACGGTGAGGCATGGCCCCACGCTGGGGATGGAGGGGAAAAAGCTGCTATCGACCACGTAGAGGTTGTCGAGGTCGTGGGTGCGGCAATGGAGATCCAGCACCGAAGTGGCTGGGTCGGTGCCCATTTTGCAGGTGCCGCACTGGTTGGCCATCACGGGCAGAGGCACTTCCCCACGGGGGTGCATTCCGGCACGGGAAAACAGGCTGCTGTCTTTTTCGATGGATTTCAGCACATCCAGCCAGCGGTAAACCAGGCGATCATGGGCCTCGGCGTTGTTGGGGTTAAAGGTGATGTAGAGCTTACCCTTTTTCACCTCCACCCGATTTTTGGGGTCGGGCAGCACCTCCGTCATTACCCACCAGGCAATGGAACGGTTGGCCAGTTGTTTGAGGCCAAAGTTGGGCATCAGTTTGGTGATCAGCGACAGCACCGGGGGCGATTCGGCAAAGATGGCATCTTGCAGCACGCCGCCCATGTTTTGAATGTGGCCCATGGGGTAGTGGAACTGGTTGTCGCCCCAGTAATAGTCGTTGATGCCGACGGAGCGGGGGAATTTGCCATCGTGGGAATGGGCGGTGATTTCGACGATGGAACTCATCCGCATTTTCATCAGGTTGCGGCCCACCTGGTCGGAGCGGTTGGCCAAACCCTGGGGATGCTTATCGTTGGCGGATTGCAGCAGGATCGCCGCCGAGTTCACTGCCCCGCAGGCCAGCACCACGATATCGGCAAAAAACAGATAGGGCTGACCAGAAACTTCGGCCTGTACTGCTTTCACCGCCGTCCCGGCTGGGTTGGTGTGCAGCCCCGTCACCTTGGCCTCGGTTTTGAGGGTGACGTTGCCAAAATCCAGGGCTGGCGCGACCCCAAACACCTCCGCATCCCCGGTGGGGTCATCCTCCCGCAACGACAGGGACATGGGCAGCGGGTAGGGATGACAGCCGTGCTTGGCGATTTCCTCCACCACGGGCCGCATAGTTTCGTTGTGGGGCACGGCGGCAAAGGGAAACTCGCCGCTGCGGCTGGGTTCGGTGGGGTCGGCCCCAGCTTGGCCATGGACTTGGTACAGCGCCTCGGCCTCAGTGTAGTAGGGTTCAAAATCGCCGTAGCTCAGCCCCCACTCCGGCGAAATACCGTCCTGGTGGGCTACGGTTTCAAAATCCTTCTCCCGCATCCGTTGCAGGGCCGCGCCATAGATTTTGGTGTTGCCGCCAATGGCGTACTTAGTTTGGGGCGTGAAGGGTTCGCCCATGTCGTCGTACCACTGTTCGGGGGCGTGGTAGCGCTGCTTTTGGAAAATGTCCACATCGCTGATGTTCTGGTCCGCCAGGGGCATCGCTCCCCCCCGTTCCAGCAGCAAAATTCGCTTCCCCGAAGGAGCCAGCTTGCGGGCTAGGGTGCCCCCTCCGGCCCCGGTACCAATGATGATGACATCGTAGGGCTGGTCGTCAATAATCATGGGGAAGTCCTCACGGCGGGTCGCTCGGCAGCAGGGGCGCTTTCTGCCCCCAGGCTAACGTTAACCAATCTACTGAAAATCCTCCGCCGAGGCTGTCTTTTTCCTTTCAATTACAGAATTCCCCCCGCCTTGGCAGGTCAGTGTAGGGTGACCACCGCCAGCCCTGGCAAGGTGATCCAACGATTCCCCAAACACCCATAGACCAAGGGACTCCGGCCATGCCCACCAGGGAGGGAGTGAACTCCCTGGCTCATTGCAGAAGTCTGCTAAAGCAGACGGGGTACCTCGACTCCCAATCCTCTTCAGAGGATTTCTGCCTTGAGCCTGGGACTTCTAGTCCTTGGCTCAGTGGCCAATCCTAGGGATCGCCCCAAAACCGGCCTCACCTTGACAGGGCACCGCCCACCATCAACCCGACATTCCCCCAGTCCTCGTGTAGGTGGGGCGCTAGGGCCTGGCATCCTAGGTACGGATCGGCGGGCTGCGGGTTAGACCATCTACATGGGGAATTGGAGCAGCTTTTTCCGGGGGTGCTGAAGGCTGGGAAAGAGGCCGCGCCTGGGGAATACGAACCCGCGTGGCTGGTACCCTATGGCCGCAAGCCCTATTTCACAGGGCGGGAGGAGGTGCTGACGACACTGCACCAGCAATTACATGAGGGACGGACAGCGGCGATTTCCCAAACCCAGGCCATCAGCGGGCTGGGCGGCATTGGCAAAACCCAAACGGCGGTGGAATATGCCTACCGCTATCGCGATGACTATCGCCATGTGTTCTGGATTCGTGCTGATACGGAACTGGAACTGACCAACAGCTATGTCGCCATTGCCCAGGCGCTAAACCTGCCCCTGAAGGATGCCGAAAACCATGATGAAACCGTGCAGTATGTGCGGCTGTGGCTGAACCGAGAAGCAGGCTGGCTGCTGATTTTTGACAACGCCGACCACCCCGAACGGGTGCAGCCATTTCTTCCTCGCGAGGTTACGGGCCACATCCTAGTCACCTCACGGGCGCAGGATTTTCAGGATCTCGGCATTGTGCAGCCGCTAGAGATGACTACCCTCAGCCCAGGGGAAGCCATCACCTTCCTCCTTACCCGCACGGGCAGGATGGATCTCGTAGGGGCGCGTTCCCTGCGCCCAATGCAGCGGTAATTACAACCGCCAAAAGCATTTGACCAATCGCCTATCGCCGCTGCAATCCGGCTTTGGCGTGGCTAAAGTTGGTATTTTTCAGGGTGGCATCTACAAATCGGGCACTACAAATATCGGCCCCGCTGAAGTCGGTTGGCCCCGGAGAGGTTGGCTTTGTGAAAGTTGTTGCCGCGCAAGATAGCATCCCGAAAGTCTTGCTCTCCGGCATCGTAGAGGCGGGTGACTTCAGTGGCGCTGAGGGGTTTGCCGTGGTACTTGCCTTGGCTCAAGGAGGTAGCTTTGGGGTAGGTTGCGCTTAAATTAAGGACAACCTACCCGAAAAGGCATTACTAGGGTTTTGGTATTTCGATTAATCGAGAGGCCCTATCATCAATCCAGATTAGCAATCATTGATCAAATTTAAGTTCATTCTCTTCGCAATTTTTACCTGATTTCGACCTGATTTCTTTGCTGCATAAAGCGCATGATCAGCAGCCGTAATTAAACGCTCAACCGAATCACCATGATTATCAATCACAGCTATTCCTAAACTAACCGTTACGCTAATGCCAGAGACAGCAGGAGTCTGCTCTACGTAAGCTCGAAGACGTTCTGCGATTTTCAAGGAATCCTTAACTCCAATTGCGGGCAATAAGATCAAAAATTCTTCACCTCCCCAACGGCTAGCAAAATCAATATCTCGTAATTGAGTCTCTAGGATTTCAGCGATATGAACAAGAACCATATCACCACCATCATGGCCATACTGATCGTTGACTTTTTTAAAGTGGTCTACATCAATGAGAATGATGGCAAAAGTTTCTCCTAAACGATTGTAAATTTTAACTTCCCGCTCTAAAAATCGCATTATTGCACGACGATTTAAAAGCTTTGTCAGTTCGTCTGTATCAGCCGCCAATCGCAAATCATAGTAGAGCCTTTGACAGACCATCATTGTAAATCCGGTCGTGAGTAAAAAAGTATAGATAAAAACAACAACTAACGATAAGGCATTCGCGTTACTAGGCGCAAAAAAATTAGGTGGTGGATTGTCAATAAGTGCGAACAGCCTGAGACCAAGAACAAGTTGCAGCGCAAAAAAGACAGCCATGAGAAAGCGCATGGATTCGATAAAGCTCTTGTTAGGGCTACTGGCTAACAAGTAAATCGCTACACCCAGCAGCACAATTTGAAAAATGGACTGAGCGGCAGTTTTAAATAGAAAATTGTCTTGAAATAAAATTAAAAAAGCTTGAATGAAAACAAAAGCTAAATTACAAGCAATCAGATACCTTGATTTGATTTTCCTATTCGTAAATTTAGCAATTCCTAAACACCCTAAAGAAGACGAGAAGACCAGTAAGCAGCTACCAATTCCCACTGTGCCTGATAGGGGTTGAATTTGACTGAAGATAATGGAATAGCCGATTAGAGAAGCAATTCTGGCTGCTGTAAAAGTTTTGATCCCACGATAGTTTTTTACTAAAAAGCAGAGAAAGATCATCATCACGACTTGCATGGCTAGCGCAATAGAAACCATGCTCATGATAGTTTTGATATCCAAACCTATCAAATTGATCAAAATTAACACCTTCAGCTAATTTGTGACTGTGCGATACGATTGAGAAAGTCCACCCCCATGAGGCTCAAAAGTTGGTTGTACTATAGCGGTTCTCACTCGGATTGGGTACATAACCGTAGGTGGTGCATAGCACCAAGGGCGCGGCGCGGCCTACGCGGTTACCACCTATCTGGCAACGCTTTGATCGCTTTGATTAGCCGCAATACCCCACCGAGGAATCGGGGATAGCAAGGAAGTAGCCCCCCATGGGAAGAATAGGGGCAATGCCCACACTACAGACTTGGCTTAAACGCACTTTTAGACAGATTGACTTGGATTGATTCTATGGAGATTTCCACTCTTCTTCTGGAATCATCGCGGTAATCATAATGTTTCGTAATGTGCCAGTAGGTAAGTCTTTTCCCCGATGGTAGGGGACAATGACCTGGTTATCCTGATCTTTGCTACGCCACTTCCTATGACTGTCTTTCTGAGAAACTAGGGCAAAACCATATTTACGTAATAGGCGTTCAACCTCATCGGAATTCATTCTCCTGAGTCGGGTCATCCAACTGTAACCTCACGGATGATCGCGCCAGGTAGAAGCTCAATAGTATCAGGTTGTAAATAAAGATTAATGGCTTCTTCGATACTCTCAAG
>CAZWNR010000333.1:0-4631 GCA_964635665.1 uncultured bacterium
CTGGTGGTCGCCGTGGCGCTAGGGCTGTGGCGCTGGTGGGGTCTCAGTCCTCAGTATGCGCGGCATCCCTGGTTTTGGTGGCTGGGGGTTGTGGTGTTTATCGCCTTTTTGCCCAACGCCCCCTACCTGCTCACGGATATTATTCACCTCATTCGCGGAGCTCGCGTTGGCGAGATTCCGGCTTGGGTGATTGCCCTCGTTTTTGTGCCCATCCACGTCACGGCCATCGTGTTGGGGTTTGAAGCCTACGTCATTTCTATTCTGAATCTGGCCTATTTCCTCAAGCAGCAGGGGGCAAAAGCCTGGATTCTTCCCATGGAACTCACTATCCACGCCCTCTGTGCCATTGGCATTTACCTAGGCCGCTTCATCCGGTTTAACAGTTGGGACTTAGTCACTGATCCCCTAGATGTGATTACCGATACCCTGAACATTCTCACCTCCAAGTGGCCCCTGGCGGTGATCATCGTGACCTTCATTATTCTGACCGTGTTCTACTGGCTGATGAAGCAAATCACCCTGGGCCTAAAGCTACGCATCCACTATGCTCGCCAAGGCATGGATGCCCTAGGCTAAGGCCATAAACGACCTAACAGCGATGAAAGAACCTATTCTTGAACCCATTCTCAGACGCCTCAGACTCTCCAAAGTCCTCAAACATATTCCCCCCAATGTTGTTTTGCTCGATATTGGTTGCGGTACTAAGGCCGCTTTTTTGCGCTACGTTTCTCCCCGCATTCAGAAAGGTGTTGGCGTAGATTTTAAGGTTGATCCCTTTGAATCGGGAAACCTCTCCGTTTCGCAGCTTCACTTTAGCGGCCAGTTACCGTTTCCCGATGGCACCTTTGATGTGGTCACCATGCTAGCGGTGCTGGAGCACATTGAGCATGAAGCCGCCATGGTTGACGAAATTCATCGCGTTTTGGTGCCAGGGGGAAAGCTCGTGCTCACTGTGCCCTCGGTTTGGGCGCAGCCGGTGCTAGAGTTCTTGGCCTATCGACTCAAAATTGTGAGCGAGGCGGAAATTCGCGATCACAAACGTTACTATGATCGCCAGAAACTTTATCATGTTCTGGTAGAACAGGGTGGATTTAGTCACTTTAATCATCGCTACTTCCAGCTTAGAATGAATAATTTTTGCACCGTCAACAAAGACTAAGAAATAGAGTAATCATGAAGCTAACGGTTGTCATTCCCTGCTTTAACGAGGTCGGTACGATTCAGCAAGTAGTAGATGCCGTACGGAAGTCCCCGGTTAAACATTGTGAAATTATCATTGTTGACGATGGCTCCACCGATGGCACCCGTGAACTGCTAAAGCAGGCTATTGCACCGCAAGTGGATCAGGTGATTTATCATCCCGAAAATCGAGGTAAAGGAGCTGCCCTTAGGAGTGGTTTTGCCGCTGCAACGGGAGATATTGTTATTGTTCAAGACGCTGATCTTGAGTATGATCCGCAGGAATTTCCGCTCATGATCGATCCGATTATGAGCGGTAAGGCGGATGTGGTATTTGGCTCACGGTTTCAGGGGGGGGCTCCCCATCGGGTTGTTTACTACTGGCATATGGTAGGCAATAAGTTTCTCACTACACTCTCCAACATGCTGACTAATATCAACCTCACCGATATGGAAACCTGCTATAAAGCCTTTCGGCGGGAGATTATTCAGTCTATTCAGATTCGGGAAAATCGCTTCGGTTTTGAACCTGAAATTACCGCCAAGATCGCCAAGCTAAACTGCCGTATCTATGAAGTCGGCATTTCCTACTATGGTCGCACCTATAAAGAGGGCAAAAAAATTGGCTGGAAAGACGGGGTTCGCGCCATTTACTGCATCCTGAGATACAACTTACTGGGCTAATACCAATCGTCCATGTCGCTAGCGCGACACCCCTAAGGATAGAAATCTATTGTTAGAGCAAATCCTGCTTGGTGCCCCCCGATTCCTCGGTGGTGCATGGTGGCTAATCACAGCATTTAGGGCGTGACCAGGTAGTGGGGATCTAGCCGCGTAAACTGTGCTGCGCCCTTGACGCTGGTATGGTTTGCCCCTAGTCAATGGATCAAGCAATCCGCTTTAGACCTTGTCTGGCTGAGCGATGGCACTGAGAAAGGTGAGAGGGTCGCTTTTGTGCTCAGCAAAGTCGAGGATGCCGCGATCTCGGTGTTCGTAGATTAATCGCTGCTGGGCATCAAACAAAAAGGTGCCGCCCCGCTGGGTGAGATAGGTCGCATCGGGGACGTAGGTGCTCCATTTGCCCAGTACCTCAGCCATGTTGCGCAGGCGTAGGGTGGCTAGTTCAAAGGGCCGCTGAAACCCGCTGCCGCCCGCCCAGCGAAAGAACCGTCCCCGTAGGGGCGGCAAGGGGAACGCCTGGATTTCTTCCTCATCGCCAATTAGTTGGGGGGCACTGCGGTCGCCTCGATAGCCCCGAAACACCTCCGCCAAGGTGCCTGGGCTGGCGATGCCCGCACACATCAGCATTAGGTTGACCCAGGCCCGTTGCCCAGGGGTAAGGCCCGGAATGGCCAGCGACAGGCCTTCGTATAGGCCAAGCTGGCGGTGTAGGTCGGCGGTGGGATCCACCCAAAGCTGATCGGCGGGAAACCCCGTGAACTGGCAAAAGGCCTGTCCCGACTCGCGCTGGCCAATGCCCACCGCCCGCACCGTCACCCCCTTGGCGACCAGATCATCCCAGCCCCGCCGTACCCACCAGGCATATTCCAGGCTGTCGAAGTCGCCCAACTGGGGCAAGACCATCACCAGGGTGTAGTCTGCCTCGGTGCGGGCTGGGAGAATAGGCGTCCATTGCCCATCGCTGACCCGTTGCCGTTGACAGTGCTGCAAGGTTGGGTAGATGTCCATAGCTTTAATCCATTCCATTGCAAAGTTCTGCTGCGAACTACTAACAACCGTTTCAGGGCGTAAAGGTTCTCTCGGGGAACGCCCCACAGGGGCAGCCCTGGCCCACAATAAAACCATGGCGACCGCAGCCAAGCTTGGCCTGGAATGACCTGATTTCCTTCAAGGCCACCTGTTTGTTCAAGGCCAACCTATCCACAGGCTCACCTATCCAAAGGATTGAACCATGACGACCCCCAAAGAAGTCTTTGCCCACCTCCAGCACATTGAAGAGGTGGATGCCGTCCAAGGCGCGACCTACCGAGAAGAAGCCCAGGAAGTACTGGCCGATGACCAGGTGAGCCTGAAGTGGCGCAAGGCCATCGCTGACCGCCTCAATCAGGCCAACCACGACCTGGCCCTCCACACCGTCACCGAAGACAGCTACTAGGCCTGGGGCGTATCCCTGTCAGGGCGTTGATAACCGTGGGGATGGTAACCGTGGGGATGATCACGGGTTGGGCCACCCTTAGAGCCTATCTGGCCACCTACCTGCCCTAGGGGGCAATGGTGACCTTATTGCGGTAGAAGGCGACGTAGCCCTTGATGTTGTTGGCGGCGGGTTTGGGGTCGGCGTAGTACCAGGCGGCCCCAGCATTAACTTGGCCATCGACCACGATGTCGTAGTAGTTAGCGGTGCCCTTCCAGCTGCAGACGGTGGTTTGGGAGATGGGACGGAAATAGTCCATATTAAGAGCGGTGGGGGGAAAGTAAAGGTTTCCTTCCACCGTTTCGCATTGGTCACTTTCGGCGAGAACGACGCCGTTCCAGGTCACCTTGGCCATGGCTGGGGTACTCAATTGATCACTACGGTGTTCATTCTAAGGGGTTTGTGGGGTCAGCATGGGGCTAGATCAACTGGCACACCTGCGCATTGTGCTGGTGGAACCGGCGGGGCCGATCAATGTGGGGGCGGCGGCGCGGATTATGAAAAACATGGGGCTGCGCCATCTGGTGTTGGTGAACCCCCAGTGCGACCCCACCAGCACGGCGGCTTGGCGCATGGCGGTGCATGGCCGAGAGGTGTTGGAGTCGGCCCAGGTGGTGGATACCCTACCGGAGGCGTTGGTGGGTTGTCAGCGGGCGGTGGCTACCACAGGCCGAATCCATCCCCAGCACCAAGGGCTAGAGACCCCAGAGGCGGTGCTGCCCTGGCTGCTGTCTCCGGATCCCCAGCGGCCCCTAACCACGGCGTTGATCTTTGGCCCGGAGGATCGGGGCTTGAGCAATGAAGAACTGATCTATGCCCAGCGCTGGATTCGTATTCCCGCCAGCGATGCCTATCCTTCCCTCAATTTGGCCCAGGCGGTGGCGGTGTGTAGCTATGTGCTGCACCGTCAGGCGACGGCTGCCCCAGTCGATTGGCCGGGGCTAGCAGGGGCTGAGCCAAGGGTGCCTAGGGAATCCGCCCCCGCCGCGACACCCCCCATCCCAGCGCCGGGGGATTTTGTTCCTGTGGAGCCCTCTGCCGACCTGGATCAAATAGAAGGATTTCACCAAGACTTGGAAGCGATTTTGCTCAAGATCGGTTATCTTTACCCCCATACTGCCGCCAGTCGCATGGCCAAATTGCGGCAACTGCTCCACCGGGCTGAGCCAAATTCCCAGGAATTGGCTATGCTTAGGGGCATTTTGCGGCAGGTCAATTGGGCCATTACCAGCGCTCCTCGTTCGGGCTGAGCCAAATTCCCAGGAATTGGCTATGCTTAGGGGCATTTTGCGGCAGG
>CAZWNR010000333.1:4731-5218 GCA_964635665.1 uncultured bacterium
TCAATTGGGCCATTACCAGCGCTCCTCGTTCCCCCTAGGGTTTCGATGGGTGGGCCACCTGTCTCCCGATGCGGGTAACCTGTTCACGGGTCATTGTTTTTGCGGCTCATCGCGAGGGTACAGCAACACTGCCATGGCACAGCACGACGACTTTTCCAATCCTTCGTCCCGGCCTAGCTCCCTGGGGGAATCGGGATTGACCAGCGGTTCCGGTGGGTTGAATGGGGCAGGGCAGGAGTCCGCCGCCAACGACGGGGACTGGCGAAATCGGTCTTCCTCTGCGGCCCGCCGCCGCAACCAATGGCGACAGTATAAGTACATGACCCCCGATTTTGGTCTGCCTGGATCCGATCCAGAACCACCTAGCCCAGGAGCCCAGGCCACGCCCCCGCCGCCCGCCCCGACTGCGAGTCGCCCTGCCGCCCTGCCCAGTTTTAATTTGAAAGGGGGATCCGCCCCTGGCCCTAGCCCCGTTCAGGGGGCCAGC
>CAZWNR010000334.1:0-5196 GCA_964635665.1 uncultured bacterium
GGCATGGGTGATTCAAGATCCTTAGACGCAACCAACAGACTATTTTGACCATTAATTGTGAAACACCTACCGGATAAGGACGGAAGGAACTCGAAATCATCCCCAAGACGATTTAAAAAATCAACCCATCCTGTAAAGGGAGAGATATCGCGCTGAGATAAGATACTTTGGATCAAATTCTGGAAGGCATTGTCACCAAAATGATCAACGCCAAGTAATATCAACCCTTTCGCAATTTCTTCTTCATCTGCAGTATTTATCTCAATCATGTCGTCCATTCTAAGATTTTTCCTTATTGCAATAAAAAAATTGAACTTAGCCTCATTTTTAATAGCATGGATGGAGTATGTATACAAGATGGTGTAAACGGACGACCGTCATCTGTTCAAGGTCGGCTTTGTCGAGCTGGGCCATGGGTCAGATGAACATCGACAGGCGCAAGTATGACGCACCCACAACCCCTACCGCAGGGGCGTGATCTCCTCGCCCGTCCCACTAGGGAAAATTTGCCAAGGGTAAATAGCAAAAGGCCAGCAGATTACTCTCCTGGCCTTTTGTTTTATCTGGCCTGAATCAAGAATGATTGATTCTGACCCAGGGGCAGATTTTAGTAGCGGTAGGTGCTAGCACCGGGCTTGTGCACGATGAAGCTCGCGATCTGGCACTGCTTGACGTTGTCGAAGCCGACCACGCGGATGAAGCAGTTGGAATACTCGGAGCGGCAAGCCTGCACTTCGCTCAGCACTTCCTGGGTGGAGGTAGCGTTGAACATGGGCAGTTTCCACATCGTCCAGTAGTAGGCTTCGGGGTCGGAGTCTTCGTTAAACTCCACAGCCGGGAAATAGCCCATTTTCAGGATGTAAGCAATTTGCCGCTCAATCTGAGCATCGGTCAGAGGGGGCAGATAGGACATCGTTTCGTAACGACGCTCTTTAGGCAGAGTTTTCATAGTTCCTCGCTGGGTTACTAATCGGCGATCAGGCGATGCTGACCGCGAGTGAACAAAAGAGTGCACGGCGATGGTTCGATCCATCCGTAGTCAAACCTTAGGCCTACTCTGGGAGATGCTCTCCATCGGCGGCGGATTCCTGGGGCACCTCAAGGGCACCGAGGGTTTCCGACCGATCAAGATGGTCGGCATCGCCCAACTGAGTGAGGCGCTCTAAATGCTGGCGGCGATGTTCCATATTGGCTTGCTGGAGGTTGGCGATCACCATTTCCGGCAAGAACTCACAGATTTCCTCTGCAATGTGCTGCCGAACCGTCATGATGCGCATGGCCATATCGGGCTTTTCCGCCATGAGTGCCGTCAGGTAGGTTTCCCCATCCTGCAGGACTTCCTTGGTGGAAAAGGTGTTGAGCCAATAGGCTTGGGCGGGGTTGGTTTCCTTAAGCTGACTCAGCACCGTTTTCACGGCCTGGAAGGTCAGGTAGCTGGTCAGCACCTTAGCGGTGTCCTTTGCCGCTTGCTTGAGGTCCATCGGTGTCTCCTCGAACGGTTGACCTAGACCCCGCCTGGGGGTGGGTAGCCCTGATTTAAGCCCGAAATCTGGATAGATTCGGTAACTTAGGCCGCAATCTTAAGTTTTCTTAAGACGCCAGTCCGAGGAACTAGCCCACACCCCGCCGCCGCAAAATTAGAGGGTGTCAACGGTGTCGAACTCGAACTTGATTTCCTTCCACAGTTCGCAGGCGGCAGCCAGCTCGGGAGACCACTTGCAAGCTTCGCGGATGATGTCGCCACCTTCGCGAGCCAGGTCACGGCCTTCGTTACGGGCTTGAACGCAAGCTTCCAGCGCCACGCGGTTAGCGGTTGCACCGGGAGCGTTACCCCAGGGGTGACCGAGGGTACCACCACCAAACTGAAGCACGGAGTCGTCGCCGAAGATTTCCACCAGCGCGGGCATGTGCCACACGTGGATACCACCGGAGGCCACGGCCATGACGCCGCCCATGGAGGCCCAATCTTGGGTGAAGTACACACCGCGAGAGGGGTCGCGCTCTACGTAGTTTTCGCGCAGCAGGTCTACAAAGCCGAGGGTGCCAGCGCGGTCACCTTCCAGCTTGCCCACCACGGTACCGGTGTGGATGTGGTCACCACCGGACATACGCAGACACTTGGCCAGAACGCGGAAGTGGATCCCGTGGTTCTTCTGACGGTCGATCACAGCGTGCATAGCGCGGTGGATGTGCAGCAGAACGCCGTTGTCGCGGCACCAGTGGGACAGGGTGGTGTTGGCGGTGAAACCAGCGGTGAGGAAGTCGTGCATGACGATGGGCATGTCGAGTTCTTTGGCGTACTCGGCCCGCTTCAGCATTTCTTCGCAGGTGGCAGCGGTCACGTTCAGGTAGTGACCCTTGATTTCGCCAGTTTCAGCCTGGGACTTGTGGATAGCATCGGCCACAAACAGGAAGCGGTCGCGCCAGCGTTGGAAGGGCTGGGAGTTGATGTTTTCGTCGTCTTTGGTGAAGTCTAGACCACCGCGCAGGGCTTCGTACACGGCGCGGCCATAGTTCTTCGCAGACAGACCCAGCTTGGGCTTGATGGTACAACCCAGCAAAGGACGACCGTACTTGTTCAGGCGGTCGCGCTCAACTTGGATGCCGTGGGGAGGACCTTGGAAGGTCTTCAGGTAGGCCACGGGAATCCGCAGGTCTTCCAGACGCAGGGCGCGCAGGGCCTTGAAGCCAAACACGTTACCCACCAGGGAGGTCCGCAGGGTGGTGACGGAACCTTCCTCGAACAAGTCGAGGGGGTAGGCCACGTAGCAAATGTATTGATTATCTTCACCGGGCACCGGCTCGATGTCGTAGCAACGACCCTTGTACCGATCCATGTCGGTCAGTAGGTCGGTCCACACGGTGGTCCAGGTACCCGTAGAGGATTCAGCGGCGACCGCAGCAGCGCACTCTTCGGGAGGTACACCGGGCTGGGGGGTCATCCGGAATGCCGCCAAAATATCGGTATCTTTGGGGGTGTAGTCGGGGGTGTAGTAGGTCAGCTTATAGTCCTTTACACCGGCGCTATAGCCCGCTTTTGACTGAGTCGTTGTCTGAGAGTAAGACATATCTCCCTTCCTGTGAATCTAAGAAATCTCTCACGCGAACCTCGGCGGCCCAGTCGCAGACACGGCAATCTCCACAGTATGTGTGGAGCAAACCTATGCCTAGCCCAAGAACCAGCCCGACGTCCAAAACAATGAGATGGCAGCAAACAGGAGGCAACTAGCGAGTAGTTGCCCACCAGACGCTTTAGGTATTTTTCATTACCTCATGCTCTAGCATATTACCAGCGATTGGATAAGGTTTATTTTGGAAGATCTGTATATATTCATAACTTTAAGTTATTGGTTTTAATCAACCTGCATGTGCATTACTCAACTTTCATTAAGTCAATCCAATTACGACAAATTTGTGATAGAGAAGTCGTGATGTTCGAGGGTTTAGGAGAGCTTTGGATCGGCGATGGAGACCTAGTGATGCCGACCCTAGCCCGGCCCGCTGTGGCCCTGGGTCTGGGGGCGATCATTAAAGCCTTCAAGGCAAAACGATGGAACTCGCTGACGGCGGGGTTGGGGTTTAGAATTGGGACGTGAATCCCAACAAAAGGCATCCTGCCCCTCTGCCTAATGACGCCATGGCCATGACCCTCACCCAGGTTTGGGGTGCGTTCCTAATTTTTATGTTGTCTCCTTTGGTGGGCGGGTTGCCGCTGACGGGCTGGATAACCCGCTGGGTATCGGGTAAGCGGTTGTCCCAGGTGGGGACAGGCAATGTGGGGGTGTCGGCGGCGTTTTACCACGGCGGCAAGGTGGCCGGGATTTTGGCGGTGCTGCTGGAGGCGGCCAAGGGCATCTCTGTGGTGTTGCTGGCGCGGCATTATTTCCCCAATGATCCAGTGTGGGAGATCCTGGCGCTGATTGGCCTGGTGATGGGGCGCTACTGGTTTGCCAAGGGGGCAGGCACCACCAACGTGGTGTGGGGCTTTGTGGTGCATGATTGGGTCACATCGCTGCTGACCTGGTTGATTAGCGGCCTAGGGTTTACGATTTTTAGGGAGCGGCGGCAGGGGCGGCTGTTGGTGCTGGTGCTGCTGCCGATGTTGACGGCGTTGCGCCATCCCAGCGATGGCCCCCTGGTGTTGGCGGTGGCCTGCCTGAGTGGGCTAATCGCCTGGATTTACCAAAAGCTGCCCGACGATTTAGACCTCCCCACCGAGGGGGGACGTTTGGAGTCTCGCACCATGTTTCGTTTTTTTCGGGGTGATCGGGGGCTGGTGGCGCTGGATCGGCCCCTCGACCCCACCCAGTTTGGCCCCAAGGCCGCTACGTTAGGGCAACTGCGTGCCTGGGGCTATCCCGTCCCCCCTGGGTATGTGTTGCAGGCGGGGGATGATCCGACGGCGCTGCTGGAGATTACCGATCCCTCCCAACGTCAGCCCGTGGTGGTGCGGTCTTCCGCCCAGGATGAGGATTCGGGCCTGGTGTCGGCGGCGGGGATCTACGAGTCTTACCTGAACATCACCACCAAGGAAGACCTTTCGTTGGCAATTGTGCGCTGCTTTGCCACCTACAACAGCCACCGCGCCGTGCAGTATCGCCAGGATAACGCCCTGCCGGAGCGGGCCATGGCGGTGATTGTGCAGCAGCAGGTGATCGGCCAATTTTCGGGGGTGGCCTTTAGCCGTGACCCCATTGCCCGCTGTGGTGATGCGGTGGTGATTGAAGCCCTGCCCGGTGGGGCGGATCGGGTGGTCTCTGGCCAAGAAACGCCGGAACAGTATCGGGTGATGGTGCAGCCCAACGACATCCCCTCCGCCACGGAGATGGAACCCGCCGAAAGCTGGATTTTGCCCGATGCCCTTACCCTTACCGTGGAAGGCGACGGCCAAACCCCCGACCGCCTTTTACAACAGGTCGCCTACCTGGCCCGCCACCTAGAAGCCCGCTACCAAGGCGTGCCCCAAGACATTGAATGGACCTACGACGGCGAAACTCTGTGGCTATTGCAGAGCCGCCCCATCACCACCCTGCGCCCCCTATGGACGCGCAAAATTGCCGCCGAGGTCATCCCTGGCGCGATTCGGCCCCTTACCTGGTCGATTAACCGCCCCTTGACCTGCGGCGTGTGGGGGGAAATTTTTACCGTGGTGCTGGGCAACCAGGCGAAGGATTTAGACTTCACCGAAACCGCCAC
>CAZWNR010000335.1:0-5190 GCA_964635665.1 uncultured bacterium
ATTGGCACCGCCATGACGCATCCCACCTTGCCTCAGGGATTAAGGCCCTTGCCCCATCATAGAACCAGACCCTTGGGCCAAAACTTAAATCAATCCCAAGGGTCATCCCCAAGGGCCATCCCAGAGCACGGTTTCACCGCCACCCCAGGTACGACAACGCCATCACCGCCCGTCTAGCGGTAGTGTGCCGTTAGGATAGAGATCTTGCCGTTGGATTTTCCTGGTTCCTATGTCGTTGACCGAAGCCATGCTGGCCCCCCTAGCGGGCAATCCCCTAGCGGGACTCGTCCAGGCCAATGAACTGTGGCTGCGCTACCGCACGGGTCACTTGCCCCAGGCTGAGGTTATTCAGTCTTCTTCGGATTCCCTAGGCCAAACGGATTGGGATGTGGTGATTAGCGGAGGCACCCTGGGGGTGTTGTTGGCGGCGGGGTTGGCCCAGCGAGGTTGGCGGGTGGCGCTGATCGAGCGGGGCATTTTGCGGGGGCGCGACCAGGAGTGGAATATTTCCCGGCGGGAACTGGCGGAACTGGTGGAGTTGAGTCTACTCACCGAGGCAGAACTGGAGGACGTGATTGCCTCGGCATACAACCCGGCCCGAATTCAATTTTTGGGTGGCGAACCGCTGTGGGTGCAGGATGTGCTGAATGTGGGCGTAGACCCGGTGGCGCTGCTGGAAACCCTGAAACAAAAATTTCTGGCAGCGGGGGGGCAACTGTTTGAAAAAACGGCCTTTGACGGGGCCGAGGTGCATCCCGACGGAGTGCGGGTGCGGACAGGGCAAGGCTTCACCACGCGGCTGTTGATTGACGCGATGGGGCATTTTTCACCGATGGCGCGGCAGGCGCGGGGCAACCAACGGCCCGATGCGGTATGTTTGGTGGTGGGCACCTGCGCCGAGGGCTTCCCCAATAACGACAGCGGCGATCTCATTGTGTCTTTTACGCCCCTGCGCAACCAGTGCCAATACTTTTGGGAAGCGTTCCCAGCCCGCGATGGCCGCACCACCTACCTGTTTACCTACGTAGACGCCGACCCCCGCCGCCTCAGCCTAACGGAACTGTTTGAGGACTACTGGACCCTGCTACCGGATTATCAGCAGGTCAGCCTAGATGACCTCAAGGTAAAACGGGCGCTGTTTGGCTTTTTTCCCTGCTACCGCCACAGCCCCCTGCGCTACCCCTGGGGCCGCACCCTGGCGGTGGGCGACAGCAGCGGCAGTCAGTCTCCCCTCAGTTTTGGCGGCTTTGGGGCCATGGTTCGCCATCTCAAACGACTCACCCTGGGCATCGACGAAGCCCTGGCCAGCCATTGCCTCGACGCCAAGGCCCTAGGGAAACTCCAGCCCTACCAGCCCAACTTGTCGGTGACCTGGCTATTTCAAAAATCCATGAGCGTAGGGATGGATCAACCCCTGCCAGAGGATCGCATCAACACCTTGCTGTCTACCATTTTTGCCGACATGGCAGGCCTAGGCGAAGCCACCCTCAAGCCCTTCTTGCAAGACGTGGTGCAGTTTCCGGCCCTAGCCCAAACCCTGCTAGTGAGTGGTCTGAAGCATCCTGCCCTAGTGGCCCAGATTATTCCCCAGGTGGGCTTACCTACCCTAGCCGACTGGCTACGGCACTACGGTAGTTTGGCGGGATATAGCGCCCTGGCTACCCTGTTCCAGAACGTCAAACCCGCTGCGGATGCGCTCCCCCCAATTCAGCGATACTATATGCATCGATGGCTGGATGCCCTTTCCTACGGCAGCGGCAAGGACTATAACCGTTAGAAGGTCGGTTCAAAAACCCGGATTCTATCTTAGTCAAGCTTAAATTTCGTTCGCTACCCGGTGAAAAAAGCGGGTAGTTAGCCATACTGTACCGATGATCTAGTTCTCCCTAGACTCAGTAATCCATTGATGTAGATGGCCCATTGATGACCTATTCGACGCAGCTTCGCACCCTTTTAGTTCAGGAACTTCAGAAAGCGCCCGATCAGGTAGACTTGGCTAAGGCGGCGCTCTACATTGCCCAGGAAGAATACCCGGATCTCGACATTACCGACCATTTGGAACTATTGGATCAGATGGCGGAGGCCCTGAAACGTCGCCTACCCGCAACCACCTATCCCCTCAAAATTATTCGCGCTGTCAACCAATTTTTGTTTGATGAGCTCAACTTTAGCGGCAACACTGTCGATTACTACGACCCCCGCAATAGCTTTTTGAATGATGTCCTGCATCGCCGGGTAGGTATTCCTATCACCCTATCTTTGGTGTATTTAGAATTAGCCAAACGAATTAATTTCCCCATGATTGGGGTGGGAATGCCGGGGCATTTTCTCATTCGGCCCACCGTGGATGAAATGGCGATTTTTGTAGACCCATTCCACCAGGGCGAGGTGTTATTTGAACAGGACTGTCGAGATCGATTTCAGCAAACCTTTGGCGACGGGGCAAAGCTAAACCCAACTCACCTTAGCCCCATTTCCCCCACCGCCTTTGTGGTGCGAATACTGACTAACCTCAAAATGATCTACCTGCAACAGCGCAATGTTCCCAAGGCGATGGATGCCATCAACCGCATTTTGCTGATCTATCCCGAAGCCGTCGGCGAATGGCGAGATCGGGGGCTAATTCACTATCAGCAAGGGCAGCTTGATAAGGCCCTACTCGATCTAGAACGCTATCTCTACGAAAGCCCCGACGCTAGCGATGCCTACGAAATTCGCCGTGTCCTCCAACAAATCGAACAGGTACAAGACGATTTTTAAAGAGCACCATAGCGGTTCTCGATAGCGTGAGACACACCGTTGCTGAGTTCTAGATCCCCCCAGTACCTAGCTGTCTAAGTTTGACGCTGTACCCCCCTTATCAAGGGGGGCAGGGGAGATCATCACAATGTACTTCACTCAAGTGACATCCGCTATACGATCCCAGGGTTCTCCCATCCCTCGATCCACTGGATCGTCAACCGGATCAAGAACCCTGGGATCTGGTTTTCCTGGGCTTTTATTCAGCGGTCTGTTGCAGGTACAGCGCCAGGGCATCGGCAGCAACCTGGCCCATGGATCGGCCTTCCTTATCCGCCGTGGCTTGCAGGGTAAGGAAGAAATCGTGGGACACGCTGAGGCGATGGCGACCTTCCTTGGTGTGGCTGGGGGTATAGCGCAGGGGGTCGTAGGTTTCGGCGAACTGGCGCAGGGCTTCAAACCCTACCCGGTCGCAGAAATCGCCGAAGCTTTCGCCCTTCTTGCGGCCATCCCGGAAGAACACAAACAGCGGCTCTAGCTTAGTTTCTAGGTCGTTGTCGTGGAGCCGTTCCAGGTAGGGACGAGCCAGCCGAGTTTGGTCGGGGGAACCGCCCAGCCACAGTTGGTAGGATTCCGGCGCACTGCCCACAAAACCCAGTTCCGCCATGTAGGGACGGGCGCAGCCGTTGGGGCATCCGGTCATCCGCACCACAAAGTGCTCATCGGGCAGGCCCAGCTTGGTCAGCAATGCCCGGATCCGGCCCAACATGGTGGGCATAATCCGCTCGGATTCCGTAATGGCCAAGCCGCAGAGGGGCAGGGCAGGGCAGGCCATGGCATAGCGCACCAGGGGATCCAGGTCGGTTTCCTTCCGAATGCCGCAGCCGGTGAGGATGGCCTGTACCGCGTCCTTGTCTTCGGGCTTAATGTCGTAGAACAGAACGCTCTGGTTGGGCGTCACCAGCATGGGCAGGTTAAATTTCTGCACAATTTCCCGCAGGGCGGTTTTGAGCTGCAAGCCCTCGCGATCCAGAATTCGGCCATTTTCAATGGGTACCCCCACAAACCAGTTGCCGTCGCCCTGTTCGTACCAGCCCAGGTAATCGTAGAACGTCCACTTAGGCAGCTTTTTAAAGGGCTTCAGGGGCTTGCCGAAGTAGGTTTCCACCTGCTGCCGGAAGCGCTCCACTCCCCAGTCGTGGATCAGGTACTTCATGCGGGAATGGCGGCGGTTGACGCGGTCGCCGTAGTCTCGCTGGGTGGCGACGATGGCCTTCATCAGGTCGAACACGTCGTCCTTATCCACATAGCCAATCTCATCGGCTACGCGGGCAAAGGTTTCTTCCTTATTATGGGTGCGGCCCAAACCACCCCCAGCCAGCACGTTAAAGCCCTTCAGCTTGCCCGCCTTGTCGGTGATCACCACCAGCGTCACATCGTGGGTGTAGGCATCGATGGAGTTATCCCCCGGCACCGTAACGGCGCACTTGAACTTGCGGGGCATGTAGTGGGTGCCGTAGATCGGCTCCGGGCTATCGGGAAACAGGGTGTTGTTGACGTTGCGCTGCCGAGCTTCCACCACCTCCGGGTGCTCTTCGGAGGTGAGGAACTTCTCCCCATCCAGCCAAATTTCGTAGTAGGCCTCGGTTTGGGGCCGCAGCAGGTCGGCGATGTGGTTGGCGTAGTCGCGGGCGATCTGGTACTCAGGCCGATTTTTGAACGGAGCCGGAGGAGCCATCACATTCCGGTTCAAATCGCCGCAGGCCCCCAGGGTAGACCCCAAATTTTTCACAATCGCCGCGATGGTCGCCTTCAGGTTCCTCTTCAGCACCCCATGGAGCTGAATGCCCTGGCGCGTGGTGGCCCGCAGGGTGTGGTTGCCGTACTCGTCCGACAGCTTATCCAAGGTCAGATACAGGTCTGGCGAAATGAAGCCCCCCGGATTGCGGGTGCGCAGCATCATCTGGTAATCCTTCTCTTGGCCCTTGGTGCGGTTATCCCGGTTGTCCTGCTGGTAAGACCCGTGGAACTTGAGGATTTGAATCGCCGCTTCCGAGAAAAAGTTGGTATCGGTCAACAACTCGCTAGCCAAGGGCTCGCGCAGAAAGTTGCTGTTTTCTTTGATGTCTTCAACCTTAGAACGCTTGGCCGAAGCAGGATTAGGGCCGGATTGGGCGGGTTTGAGAGGAGTCTGAACCATGGCAACAGAAAGAGGTAAACCGTGATGAGTAGGGCCTTGGGGCCGAGGAAGATGACCCAAATACACCCAACCCCAGGGGGAATTAAATCTTTATACCCCGGTAACTCGGTCGGGATTTAGGTGAATCTTTCTGTATCGTACCATCGGATCCAACTAATCCGGTACCCAGGCACCGTAACGCCGCGTGAACTACGATAGCCTGGGTACCGGATTAGTTGGATCCGATGGTACGATACAGAAAGATTCACCTA
>CAZWNR010000336.1:0-5178 GCA_964635665.1 uncultured bacterium
CAATGCCGCCTCACGGTAAACCCTGGGTCGGATCCGGTCTGGGTGTTGTCCGATGATCGGTGGTTATTGCAAGCCCTGATCAGCTTGGTGGAAGCCGCCCTCGCCGCTGGCAGCACCGTGATTACCCTAGAACGCCTGGGGAAGGACAATGCGGGGGGAGATGGGCGACCTGGGCATCCAGCACAGGAACCACCCGTTGTCACCTTGCAATTGATCTGCAATGCCCCTGCGAATCAGTGGCCTCCCACCATCCCGGCGGCGCTAACCTTGGCCGACTCCCCTAGGCCGCCAGACACCTTGCCAGGAAGCGAGTCCAATACGTCCCTGCCCCCCAGCTTTCGCTATCACCTCGCCCACCGCATTTTGGGGCACCTGGGCAGCGCAATCGACTCCGCTGCAAACGCTACCGAGGCTCCGCACTACCTCACTATTCAGCTCCCCAGGGCTGACGAAGGACACGATGCCTCCTAGGATCCTGCGGCCTATCAACACATCTCTACAGCGGGATAGGATAGGCAAGAAACCCCTGGATTAGAATAGAGATGCTTAACCGCCAGGTTTTTCTCAATTTTCTGGCCCTGTTGCCCAGCACAACACTGACCGTCCTAACCATTGCCGTCGCGTTCTTGCGGTTTTATGACGAACGAGACTTCCAATTCCTCCAGTTCATCGCCAACCCCAGAGCCTGGAGCAACCGACTCACCGTGGCAGCCCTCGTGGTGGCACTGGTTAATTTCGGCGTTGAGTGGAACAGTCGAAACCGAGAGGCAAACCGCCGCGCTGAAGCAGAGCAACGAAGAATTGAGGAAGAGCAACGAAGAATTGAGGAGACAGAACGATCGGCTCGCCGAGCTAGAATCCAAAATCGATGGATCCTTCTCCAAGCACGGTATTTACTCAGCCCCAGTGCCGAAGTCGAAGCAGCCGTAGCCGGCTTCATACAGTTCTTGTAAGAATATGGCGAACTCTAGCGCCGAACCCAGCCCAGCCCACCCGAAATGAGCGGTTGCTGAATGAGTATGGCGACACCCTGAGCTAGGACGTGGCCAAGTTTGGGTTGGGGATACACTGATAGGGGTCTGACGATTGCTAGGTCACAAGATTGATGCCGGATGTTGCCTTTCACCATATTCCCGTGCTGCCCGAAGCGGTGGTGGAGGGCCTGCAGATTCGGCCCCAGGGGCTTTATCTCGATGCCACGGTGGGCGGTGGCGGGCACAGTCGGCTAATTTTGGCCAGCGACCCCACGGTGCGACTGGTGGCGGTGGATCAAGATCCCATGGCCCTGGCTTCGGCCCAGTCGGCCTTGGCAGAATTTGGCGAACGGGTGACGTTTTGGTCGGGAAATTTCGCGCAATTTGAGCCAGGAAAGCAGCAGTTCCACGGGATTCTGGCAGATTTGGGCGTCAGTTCAGCTCAGTTTGACATTCCTGAGCGAGGCTTCAGCTTTCGCCACACCGCTCCTCTGGATATGCGGATGAACCCCCACCAGCCCCTCACCGCCGCCGAGGTGGTCAACACCTGGGACGAAACTGACCTGGCTAACCTGATCTACACCTATGGCGAAGAACGGCTCTCCCGCCGCATTGCCCGCACCATTGTCGAGCAACGTCCTTTGAAAACCACGACAGATCTGGCGGAGGCCATTTCCCGCTGTGTGCCCAAGGCCTATCGCCATGGCCGCATTCACCCCGCCACCCGCACCTTCCAAGCCCTGCGGATTGCGGTGAACCAGGAACTAGAGGTACTCGAAACCCTGCTGACCCAAGCGCCCCAGTGGCTCGTGCCGGGGGGACGGCTGGCCATTATCAGCTTCCATAGTTTGGAAGACCGGATGGTGAAGCACCGCCTGAAGGAAAACCCGGATCTGCACATCATCACCAAAAAGCCCGTCGTCGCCACCGAAGACGAGGTTGCCGCCAACCCCCGATCTCGATCCGCCAAACTGCGCGTGGCCGAACGCATCGACCACACCCAGCCCCCCCAAACCCGCAGGGCCAAGTATCGCAAGGAGGCAGAGGAAGCAAGGGAAGCTGGCGATTAGTGCTTCGGTGATCCGTCCAGCCCCCCGTTCGTATTCAGCAGCTGGGAAAGCCCAGACTGAGGATTAGACCAAACTGGAGGGAACCAGGCGGTTCAATAGCGAAAATACCCCAAACACCAACAGCAGCACCCCGCTGGCGGGGGTAATCCAGCTCGACCACTGGCGCAGGGCCAGCAGCCGCTTGAGGGTGGAGGTGAAGGTGCCCGCCAGCACCAGGGGCGTCACATAGCCCAGGGCGTAGGCCAGCAGAAAGGCGCTGCCTAAAACAGGGTTTTGGGTGGCGGAAATCCAGGCCAGCAGCGTCGCCAAAACCGGGGTACTACAGGGGGAGGCCACAATGCCGAAGGTGAGGCCCAGGGCGTAGGCCTTCAGCCACGGGGGCAGGTTCCACTGGCTGGCATCCATATTGCCCAGGGTGGGTAAGGTGAGGGGCAACACCCCCAGCAAATTTAGCCCCATCAAAATCGCCACAGCACTAACCACGATGGGCAGCCCAATCGCCACCTGGCCGTAGACATAGCCAAACAGCCCCGCCACTAGGCCCAAAATCGCCAGGGTGGTGGCCAACCCCAGGGCAAACCCCAGGGAACGCAGCACCGACTCCTGGCGGGTTTCGCTGTCGTAGCCGCCCATGTAGCCCACCATAATCGGCAGCATAGACAGCAAACAGGGGGACAAACTGGTGAGCAACCCCGCCCCCGCCACCACGGTCAAACTGAGGGGCGAGATATGGGTGAGCTGAGCGTTAACCAGTTGGTTGGCCCACTGGCTGAGGTCGTAGAGGTAAAGCTGAAGGCTTTGGAACATGCCGAGGGTGCAGAAATCATGCAAAAACAGCGATCCCTATTGTAGCGACCTCCCAGTTTCCTCCCAGTTTCCCTTGAGACCTTCTATCAACCACCCTAGCGCTGACCATGGGGCTCATGGCCTTCAAGGATTACCGGATTCAGGATTAGAGGGAGCCGTCGGCCTATTCACCCGTGGCACAGGCGGGCACCCGCACGGGGCTGGATTTGGCGAACACCTGCCATTGGCCGTTTTCGGTGACGTAGCCCACTTCGATTAGGTAGTCTCGGTCGTCTACGGCGATGGGTAGCACCGGGTCGGTCTGGGGCACAGGATCCACCTCAAAGGTCTGCATACTGTTGGGGCCAGCGGAAAATCCGCCAGGGAGTTCGGTGACATCGTAGAGGTGCACCATGAAAGGGTGGTTGCCCACCTTTAAAGTTGTGAGTTGTTCGGGCAATAGTTCCCAGTGGGCTTGGGCACTGCGGCAGGTTTGGGCCGTTAGGGTTGCCTTAGCCGTGGCAGGATTGGGGACAAAGCTGGGGGCTGTATCCGGGATAGTGGCGGTGACAGCGAGGGCAGCGGGATCGGCGGCCATGGCAGCGGCGACTTCAGGAGCCCCGTTGAAACCCGCTGGGGTGGGGGAAGTTGGGGAAAAGGACGGAATTCGCACGGTCTCTGACCGCACGAGGGCGTGCCAGGTATCGGCTTGGTCTCGGTAGCCTAGCTCCAGCAGATACTCCCGATTTTCCTGGGCGACGGCCAGATGGAGATCGCCCACCGCCTGGGTTGGGCAATCCCAAAGATCCGTGGCGTGGGGGGGCTGCCGATCAACCTGAGTCAGATCGGTGACATCGTGAACCTTGAGAGCTAGACTGCACTGCCGTTTCTTCAGCGCACCGACCTCGGCATCGGGCAGTTCCCAGTAGGCGTAGGCCGCATGGCCCAATCGGGGCACCAAAATAATGCGCCGTTCCGCCTTGGCCAAGATCGCCGGATGCGCTGCGGCCTCTGTGGCTGTGGGCAGATCCGTTGCCCCTTCTCCTAGACCGACCTCTGCCCTTTCCAACGAGGGTAAGCGGGAGCCCATGTCCTGATCCTCAGAGACTGGCTGAGTCTTGCGCAGCATCCACCACAATCCACCCAGCCCAGGCACTACCAGAATTAATAGCCACCAAGACATACCCCGACTGGGGCTAGCCGGGGGAGCCGCCGCCGGGGATGATCTGGCATCCGCTGTGGCTGTTTCGATCTGGGCCAATGGGATAGCATCGGTCAAGGTTAGGGCCGTCGCCTGACCCCAGCCTTGACGGTGCTGTGAGGATACGGCCAAAACCATGGCCGCCATGAGACCGGGGAGGGTAGCAGATAGGAGAAGATGGGCGCGGTGACGGTGGGGCATGGTTGGAACTTCGCGGTGGCTCCAGAATACAGCACCAGGCCAGGCCACTGATAGGCCACCCCCATTCATCCCTAGGCGGTGGCAGGTCACGCCATCAGGACTTCTCCCCCCAGATTTATGGCCCTATCCATACAAAAACCAGCCCCCCGTAAGGAAAGCTGGGAAAAGGTTGGTCGTTCCATCTATGGTCGTTAATTCAACTATAGGAAGAAAACATAAGAGACCCGTAAGGGCAGTAGTGAGATTTACGACAAAATTTGACGCTGTTTCTTGTCCCTGGGGCTCCATAGCGACGAAGCCTGGCAGAGTCTCGCTTATGAGATTCTTATTATCTTTCCTTGGGCGGATGTGCGGTATAAACAGAGGTGGCATTTCGTCTGAGGCGAATGCTACCAAGTTCAGAACAGTCCTAAAAGATCGATGAGGAGTGGGGTAAATGCCTCTAACAAAACGTTGTGCTGCCGAATTTTTTGGCACCCTTTGGCTGGTTTTAGGTGGCTGCGGTAGTGCCGTCTTTGCCGCCAAGTTTGTCGTGGATGGAGACGATACAGGGTTGGGCCTTGGCTTTTTAGGGGTTTCCCTGGCCTTCGGTCTGACGGTGCTCACCATGGCCTATGCCATTGGTCATATTTCCGGTTGTCACCTCAACCCAGCCGTCTCCTTCGGCCTGTGGTCGGGGGGGCGTTTCCCGAGCAACGAACTGCTTCCCTACATTGCCTCCCAGGTGGTGGGTGCCATTGTTGGGGCTGGGATTATCTATCTGATCGCCAGCGGACAGCCCGATTTCGCCATTGACCCCAGTGCGGGGAATCCCCTGGCGACCAACGGCTTTGGAGCCCATTCCCCCGGTGGCTATAGCCTGTTTGCGGCGCTGATCACCGAAATTGTGATGACCTTCTTCTTCCTGATGATCATCCTTGGTGCTACCGACTTCCGGGCTCCGGCG